>JBLHWW010000031.1:0-25376 GCA_047629075.1 Psychromonas sp.
CGTAAGCAGATAGGTATAAAGTTAGCATGTAGTCCCCTTAGTTCAGCTGGATAGAACAAGGACCTCCTAAGTCTTAGACGTGAGTTCAAATCTCGCAGGGGACACCACTTTCTCTTTTAAGAAAGTCCAACAAAGCCCACCAGCCTAATAAAACCCTAACAAAACAGGTGGTTAGCGTTCAACTACGCCAATAGCGATTTGTGATATCCAGAAGTTTTAGCTACATTGTTAGTTACCCGAACTCAATGTAACTAATAATGGTGTTACTATAGCCAGAATTACCAACCCACTAACCAATACTGAAGTTAAACAAGCCAAAGTAAAAGATAAAGAATATAGCCTTGCTGATAGTGACTGGCTGATGCTTAGGATAAAATCTAACGGCTCTAAGTTATGGTTATTTAATTACTATCGTCCATTCAGAAAAAAACGCGCAAATATCAGTTTTGGTCAATATTCCGGAGTAACACTGGCCGAAGCAAGAAACAAACGCGCAGAAGCCAGAGCATTAATTTCTAAAGATATAGATCCCAAAACCCACAAAGAAGAATTAAACCACCAGAAAAAAGAAGCCTTAGAAAATACCTTTGGAGTAATAGAGGAAAAATGGATTGAATTAAAAAAACAACAAGTGATACCAAAAACCGCAGACGAAGCCTATCAAGCACTTAATCGCCATATTTTACCATTATTTCAAAAAGTCCCCATCCAATTAATTAAACCTAAGATGGTTATTGATATTATTCAGCCTGTTGTTAATAAAAGTTATGTGGAGACCGCTAAACGTTTATGCTGTTTTATCAATGATAATAATGCGCCTTGCTGTTGCGTCGGGAATTATTGAAATAAATTATCTCGCCGATATTACTACACTATCCCCCCCCAAGAGGAGTCACATGGCAGCTATTGAAGCAAAGCGATTACCCGAGCTAATGAACACTCTATGTAATGCTAGTATCACCAGAACAACATGCTGTTTATTGGAATGGCAATTATACACAATGGGGCGCCCTATCTAGTCAGCAACCGCCAGATGGCAAGATATAGACCTAGGTAACCTGAGATCAGGTTAACTTACTGTTTTATACATTAGCGTTCTATTTATAGGTCGTCAAAGTGTCTATTCCTTACTCCTTTCTTGCAAATGATAATGAAAATCATTATCATTTATATTTACTAATTGGCACCAATGTAGTAAATTTGCACCGTTAATTTTAAAGGGAATAGGATAATGAATGTAAAATACGGAAATATATCAAAATTAAGCTTAGCGATTGGTTTAGTATTGGCGGCGAACAGTGTTGTCGCTCAAGACAATACCGAAACTATAGTGGTGTTAGGTGAGCAGCAACACAGTTATAAACCCGCTGATAACCAAAGTGCGCTAAAAGTCAATATGTCATTATTAGAAGTGCCACAAATGGTTTCTGTGGTTGGCCAGCAAGAGATACAAGATAAAGGTGCGTTAACACTAAGTGATGCCTTAAACGGTGTGCCCGGTATCGCTTCGCCATCGGGTGAAGGCGCGCGCGATCATTTCACTATTCGAGGCTTTGATGCGTTATATGATGTTTACCGTAATGGTCTACGTGATGGCGGTAGTAATCAAGCATTTCGTAGCATGGCTAATGTAGAACAAATCGAAGTTATTAAAGGCTCGGCTGGTGCGCTTTATGGTCGTGGCAGTGCTGGCGGTTTAATTAACCTTGTTACTAAGAAAGCGGATGGCCGTAATGTTGCCGATGTAAAATTACAAGCAGGCAGTTTTGACCGTACAGGTATTACTGCTGATCTGGGTGGTCGTTTAACCGATAATCTGAACGGCCGCATCAACCTTGAATATAAGCAGGGTGATAGCCATGTTGATAATGCCGATTACAATACCTTATTTATTGCCCCGACTTTCCGTCTAGAGCTAAGTGACAATACCCAAGTAGATCTTAACCTTGAATTCATGGATCAGGAAGTTTCTCCGGTTCGAGGTATCCCGTCGGTAGATGGCCAACCTATTGATGTTGATAACAGTACTTCCTATGCAAGTTCTAGCGATTTTCAAGAAAACACGTCTGTTAATGGTGCATTAAGTATTAAGCATTACTTTAATGAGAATACGCAGTGGACCAATAAAATCCATTATTCACGTGTAGAAATGGAGCAAGCCGGTACCCGTAATGTGAAAGTTGTGGGTGATGTGTTAGAGCGTAAAGTGGTTGCCTTTGCTTTTGATCCACAAGAAGACTCGGGTCTACAATCTGAATTGAATATTGAATTGGGTGATCACCAATTGTTAATTGGTGCAGATGCTAGCCGGATGAAGCGCGTTAGCACTTCGGGTGGTACTACGGCTCCGGATTCCCCGCTTTATACACCAACCGATTTTAGCTATGACAGACCCGAATTATCACCAAACCGTACCAATCAGGTGGACTCAACAGCGATATATTTACAAGATGTATTAAGCCTAGGTGATTCATGGAAAGTATTAGCCAGCGCCCGCTATGATTGGATCAAAAGCACCCAAGATAAACCGGGTACTGATAGCTTTGTTATTAAAGATGACAAGTTAAGCCCACGCGCAGGTTTAGTTTTCCAACCAACAGAAAATAGCGCCATTTATACCTCTGTGGGCCGTTCTTACGCTCTACCTTGGGCTGGGATTTATGCTGCCCCAACCAAAGAGGCATTATTAAAAACCGACCTCACCGAGTTAGGTTTCAAACTCGACTTATTTGACAACCGTCTAGCGATAAATAGTGCGATTTTTAATATCGAACGAGAAAACCCAGAAACCAATGATCAAGGTGTTGTGGTTAAAGTAAATAATGACCGTCATCGTGGTATTGAATTGGAGTTGAAGGGTGAGTTAGCTGCTGATTGGCTAATTAGTTCAGGTTATACCTACCTTGATGCAGAAAACAAAAAAACGGGTTACAAGCCCAATGATGTGCCTGAACATACATTTTCGTTTTGGAATACTTACCAAGTGTCGAATGGCTTTAAAATCGGCGGCGGCGCTACTTATATTGGTGAACGTTTTGTTGGTAGTGAAGAAGCGGTGAAATTAGATGCTTATACCACGTTGGACTTGATGGCAAATTATCAATGGGATGCCCATATGCTGCAGTTAAACGCAAACAATATCACCAATGAGAAATACTATTCGGGCGCAACGGGCAACTCGAGTGGTTTAACTCAAATTAACCAAGGTGCGTCAGCCAACTTCTTACTTACATATAGCTATTCATTCAAATAAAGGACGATAACGTTAATTAATGAAACAGCTTATTTTGCTGATACTTTTAGTCTTACCCAGTGTGGGTAAGGCTTTTGTAGTTTCAGACCTGAGCGGCAGACAGGTCACATTCGAGCAACCACCAAAGAATATAATTCTGTCTGAAGGACGTATGATGTATCTGGTGATGGCGCTGCAACCTCAGTCTCCAGGGCTTCACATTCGGGCTATGGCTGATGATCTGGCTAAAGCCGATAAAGACACTTGGCAGAAGCTTACTGAGTTGTATCCATCATTTGTTAATAAGCCAACCGTGGGCAGCCCTGGTATGGGTCAATTTGACGTTGAGCAAGCCTTCAGCTTAAATGCAGACTTAGTTATATTTAGTCTTAATTATCGGGATAGTTTGCAGCAATCGGAAACATTAAATCGTCTTGATGCTCTGTCTATACCCTATTTATTTATTGATTATCGCCATGACTTAAGTAATCACCTTTTACCAAGTATGAACATTCTTGGGCAGGTTTTAGATCGCCAAGCACAAGCGCTAAAGTTTTCTAACTTTGTGCAAAAGCAATTGAATATTGTTGAGAAAAGGTTAGCGGAAAACAAACATAAGCAACCCTTAGCCTTGCTAGAGCGTGCCGCAGGAATTAATGGCCCAGTTTGTTGCCGCATTTTTGGTCAAGCTAATTTTGGTACATTTGCTAAGATGGCTGGCGCAGAAAATTGGGGCAGTCGCAAAACCTCGGGAGTTTCTGTTGATTTAAACCCTGAGACCCTGTTGGTGGAAGATTTTGATGTCATCATCGCCACTGCGGGTAACTGGTCGCATAAAAAACAAAGTATTTCTCCGCCATTGGGCTATTCAGCGCAGCAATCACAGGTCGATTTAGGCATACAAGCCTTAGTACAGCGTACGGGTTGGCCACAAATGCCAGCGGTGAAAAATAAACAGGTGTACGTCATGTGGCATCAATTTTATAACCATCCAGGTTATTTTGTCGCGATTCAGGTGATGGCTAAATGGATGCACCCGAGTTTGTTTGCCGACTTGAATCCACTTCAAGTCTGGCAGGAATATCATCAGCTGTTTATGCCATTTCAATCTTCAGGCATTTTTTGGAGTAAATTACCGTGAGTAGTGCTCAGCTTGTTATTACTCAGCAGCATTTCTTTTATCGTCGCCAGCGTTTAATTAAATCACTTATTTTATTGGCTTTAAGTGTTTTATTAGTGGTTAGTTTTATTTGGGATTTAAGCTCTGGGCCAAGCAGTTATGGTTTACTTGAGGTTGGCGCCTGTTTAGTGGACTGCCCCGATCCTAAGTTAGAGTTAATTCTGTGGCAGATACGCATGCCCATCGCCCTGATCGCTGTTTTGGTCGGGGCGATGCTGGCTTGCGCCGGTGCGCAGATGCAAACTATTTTAAATAACCCACTGGCGGATCCTTTTACCCTCGGGATATCTGCTGCCGCCGCCTTTGGCGCTGCCTTAACTTTTGTTTTGGATTGGGCGGTATTGCCCGTTGCAGGTGTATACATTGTTTCGGTTAATGCGTTTCTGTTTGCCATGCTCAGTGCACTGGTGTTGTTTGCCTTCAGCAAAATGCGCGGCGTGGGTTATCAAACATTGGTATTAGCCGGCATTGCCTTGATGTTTAGTTTTAATGCATTGTTAGCCTTTTTACAATACATCGCCAGTGAAGATGCACTACAACAATTGGTTTTTTGGACCTTAGGATCTCTAGCGCGGGCCAGTTTTGAAAAGGTGATGATTTGCTTTGTGGTATTACTCAGTATGTTGACCTTTTTTTTCTGCTACCGAGACCAATTAACCGCATTACGTTTTGGTGATGAACAAGCCAGAAGCATGGGCGTTAATGTGAATAAGTTACGTTTATTTTCCTTGTTGGCTTGTGCGTTATTAGCCTCGGTTGCAGTGGCATTTGTTGGCACCATAGGCTTTGTCGGTTTAGTGGCCCCCCATATCGCGCGTTTATTACTGGGTGAAGACCAACGTTTTTTCTTACCCGGCAGTATCTTAGTCGGGGCGAGCCTGTTATCGCTAGCCAGTGTCCTCAGTAAGTTAGTGGTCAGTGGTGCTTTATTACCCATAGGTATCACTACCTCCTTGATTGGTATTCCTTGTTTCTTCATTTTAATTTTTACAATAAGGCAGAAATAAAGATGGCTTTATCAATGTCAAATATCAATCTCAGTTATGGTAAGAAAAAAGTCTTAAATAATCTTAATATCGACGGTATTAACCGCGGCATATTAACTGCATTAATTGGCGCGAATGGTACAGGAAAATCGAGCCTGTTTCGCTTGATCGCGGGTATCACTAAACATCGGAGCGGAAAAATAATATTAGAAGGCCAAGATCTTGACCGAATGCCCAGCAAACAGCGTAGTTTAGCGGTTTGTTACGTACCTCAACTAACGGATTACCATATTCGTATAACGGTTTTTGAAGGTCTAATGCTTGCCCTGAACCTAACGTCGGCCCCCAGAAAGCAACAAACTAAAGAGCAAAAAGTCAGTGATATTATGCAGCTTCTTAATATTAGCGACTTAGCGAATCAATTTTTATCTGATTTAAGTGGCGGTCAAAAGCAACTCGTGGCTATTGGTCAGGGCTTGATCCGTAATCCCGATGTATTGCTCTTTGATGAGCCCACCAGTGCCCTAGATATGTCACGGCAGCTACAAGTCATGATGTTATTAGCTGACTATATTAAACAGCATAATATATTATGTATTATTGCAATTCATGACTTGAATTTAGCCAGTCGCTTTTGTCCGCAAATGATTGCTTTGCACCAAGGGACTTGCGTTGCTCAAGGGGCTACAGCAACGACCTTAAATTCTCAGCTAGCGGAGAATATGTTTAATATTAGGTTAAACAGGGTTGCGTCGAAGTCGGGCTACGATTTGATCGATGTGCAATATATCGCTTAGTAATATTATCACTCTAATTTTGGATCCTAATTACGTGTATTAAAAAGACTAGACATCCAAACCTTTTTATAAATAAACCAAACCAATGCTGCTACGACAATTTCCGTACGTTTTTCTTTATCTATCAATTCCTTTAGTAAGTGGAAATAGGAGCGAATTGAACGTCAGTTCAGGTTTCTGAGCGGTCTAAGCTCTGCGAGCCCTTGTTGTTTTCACTAGGCTTGACTCTGCACATGGATACGCTGTCCAAGCCAGTGCGTTAAAAAGGAGTTTATTTATCAAGATAAAAAACGTTTTTGGAATGGCATTCTTTTGGTTACTTTTCTTTTGCTATTGAAAGAAAAGTAATACGCCGTCAAGTGCATAACTCTAACAATGAAAGTTACAACAAGTGCTCACATACGAACGATATGTAACCAAGCTACCCATTTTTTAATTGTTAACATAATTTCTTTCGTCATTCGTTGCGATCAACAACCTTGGGTCGCTTTGTTTGCTTTATTGCTCTGGCTGGCATTACCAATCCACTAAGCATACTTAAGTTAATAAAAGTCAATATTATGGAACGAGTCGAATAAAAAGTGATGATATACCAAGAGGTTCTAATTAAGGAGAAGCAGAAAACGATATTCAAAAAATAAAAAATAAAAAGTCAGCTTATTTGCTGACTTTTTGGTCGTTTAATACACCACTAAACACTGCGGCAATGTTATTGCCCCGGTGTAAACCCGTTAGTGATAAAGAATGGCGAACTCTTCTCTGTCTCTATTCTTCAACTTTTTTCTTACGGCGCATCGGTGTAAAACCAGCCTCTTGCGCTTCGTGGAAAATTTTGTTGGGGGCCGCCTTAGGTTTACGCGTTTTGCTGCTCTGTTTCTTTTCAGCTTTATGATTGACTATTTTAGTCTCTGGCGCCTTAACCACTTTTTCAACAATGCCTTTAAATTTAGGTTTAATGCTATCAACACGGTCAAAAGTTAAATGTCGCTGTACAAATTCTTCGACTTTTTTAAAGTTTACCCAGTCTTTAGGACCAATAATTGAAATCGCATCACCTTTTTCTCCTGCGCGACCTGTCCGGCCTATGCGATGGATATATTCTTCGGTATGTTTAGGAATATCAAAATTAATCACATGGCTTACATTGAGTAAATCTAATCCGCGTGACGCAATATCTGTTGTCACTAACAGCTGCGCTTTACCACGGGAAAAACTGTCCATAATGCTGTTACGGTTATTTTGCGTTAAATCGCCGTGTAAAGCCAAAGTACTGTAGCCTCTTTCATTAAGTTCCGTACTTAGACGCTGAGCATCCAGACGCGTTGCGGTGAAAATAATGGCCTGTTTAATTTCTTCATTTTTTATAAAATGAAAGAGTAATTTTTCTTTTTGATTTAAGTTATCTGCCAGATAAAAACGCTGTGAAATTTCACTGTGCTGCTGATTTTCTGCACCAATAGCAATACGTACGGGTGCTTTTAATAATTCACTGGCAAATTCATTAACTTCGGCATGGCCTAAGGTGGCTGAGAATAACAATGTTTGGCGCAAACGATGGTTCGCTGCCGAGTTAACCGCCTTTAATTGCTCTGCAAAGCCTAAGTCCAGCATACGATCTGCTTCATCTAAAATTAATAACTCTAAGCCTTCTAAATGTAACAACCCTTTTTTTAAATGATCAACAATTCGTCCCGGCGTGCCAACAACAAAATGCGGGTCTTTATCCAGAGCTTTAACTTGATCATTAAAGTTTTCGCCTCCTGAGACTAAGGTTGATTTCAAACTGGTATTTGACACTAATAAACGCAATTGTGCATAAACCTGCTTTGCAAGCTCACGTGTTGGCGTTAATATCAAAACGCGCGGATCACGTTTGGTTAATGCACGTGTTTTTAAAACACGCTGCATAGCAGGTAGCAAATACGCTAATGTTTTACCCGACCCGGTTTTTGATGATGCCAGTAAATCTTTCCCAGCAACGGCAATAGGAACGGCTTTTGCCTGAATTTCTGTGGTTTCAGTAAATCCAAGGTGGGATAACGAAATGATTAAACGGCGGTCAATGGGTAAATCATCGATCAGCAAAGTACTCTCCAAAAGGCAATATTAATAATAATCTGAGCAGTATAACGATTAAGCGCCAAAAGAAGAAAAAAAATTTACATTGTGCTGCAATTAATCTTTTTTAATGCCAAAGTGAAAATATAAAAAAAGCCAAACTAATTGGCTTTTAATAATAGTAACCACAGTTGATTAAATTGCGCTTAAACCCATTTCAAAAATAAGCTTTTCAGCTGTACAGTCAAAATCAAACGTAACCCTTAAGCTAACCCCATCATCAGCGGTTGTTTCCTGCTCGGTCACCACGACGGAATCGAAACGTGTTTTTGCCGCATCAATATATTTTTGTGCCAGCGCTTTAACCGCAGCACTGTCTTTTCCGATAAATGGCAACACTAATACCGTATCATCGTCGCTAATCACACTGCCTAATTCAACAAATGAACCACATGCTTCACATACGTCATTTGCATTTTTATCTTGAGACATAACAACCTCTTATCCTATGTTTTTTATGTGGTTATTATAACCTGCTTTAAAGATAATCCCAACAAATTTGAAAGACCTTCTGTTCAGGCAAAAAATTAATTAAGTGATCAATGATTACGAAGGAAAAATCAGCCCTAATAAGGAGTGAGTTGCAGGAGATAGTTGTTCTCACTTCAAAAATCACAACGCAGTTAGGGATGATTTTAACCAGTAAGGGTGATCACCTTTTTAGTTCTTTTGGTATTAATTAAGTTTATGGATCATGCTAACGGGTATTTTTTCAAATGCCACACGTTTGCTACATAATCCTCAATGGATCTGTCAGAATTAAATTTACCCATTGCGGCGGAGTTGCGAATCGCTTTCTCAGCCCATAAGGCTTTATTTCGGTAGGTTGTATCAATAGCGTCGTGAGCTTTACAGTAAGACTCGTAATCGGCTAAACAAAGGTACTCATCACCGTATTCAAGCAAGCTGCGTTTGATATCGGATAACGCGCCCGGTTGTCCTGGAGTAAAGAAATCCGAGTCTAACCAATCAAGCACCGCTTTCAGCTCAGGATTATTGTAATAATAATCGTAAGGGTTGTAACCCGCTGTTTTCAGCTCTTTAACTTCAGCAACACTTAAACCGAAGATGAACATGTGCTCAGCACCGATCTCCTCGGCCATTTCGATATTTGCACCATCCATAGTACCGACGGTTAAGGCACCATTAAGCGCAAACTTCATGTTACCTGTACCGGAAGCTTCTAAACCTGCCGTTGAAATCTGTTCAGATATATCGGCTGCTGGAAACATTTTTTCAGCAAGTGAGACACGATAGTTTGGTAAAAAAACAATTTTCAACTTATCTTTAATACGTTTATCATTATTTACTTTCTTTGCGACTTTGTTCAGTGCATAAATGATCTGTTTAGCCATATGGTAACCAGGCGCGGCTTTTGCGCCAAATAAGAAAACCCGCGGCACCATATCGTACTCCGGATTCTCCAATAAACGTTTGTACAAGGTTAAAATATGAATCAGGTTTAACTGCTGACGCTTGTATTCGTGCAGACGTTTAATTTGAATATCAAAAATGGCATCGGCAGACACTTCAACACCGGTCAAGTCTTTAATAATGTTGACTAGATCAACTTTATTGTCGCGTTTAATATCCATAAAGCGCTTTTGAAAGGCCGTGTCAGTGGCTTTTGGTAATGCATCTTTTAATTTATCAAGATTTACCACCCAATCTTTACCAACTGTTTCATCATATAATGCAGCAAGTGCAGGATTACAGGCTTTTAACCAACGACGTGGTGTAATACCGTTGGTGACATTAATCAATTTAGTTGGGTATAATTCGTGAAATTCAGGGAATAAATCTGTTTTCACCAATTCAGAGTGAACCGCTGCAACGCCATTAACTTTGTGAGCTGTCACAACACACAAATTAGCCATGCGGACCATGCGCTGCGGGCCTTCCTCAACAATAGATAATTTAGCTTTTATGTCGTTATCACCAGGCCATTTTTGTTCAACGGTTTCAAGAAAACGACGGTTAACTTCATAAATAATTTCTAAATGGCGAGGTAATACTTTTTCAAATAAAGCGACGGACCATTTTTCTAAGGCTTCTGGCAATAAAGTATGGTTTGTATAAGCAAAAATCTTCTCACAAAGTGACCATGCAAAATCCCACTCAAGACGCTCTTCATCAACCAGAATGCGCATTAACTCGGGAATGGCGATGGTTGGATGGGTATCATTTAATTGAATGGCCACTTTTTCAGCCAATATTGGCCAGTCATTTCCGGCGCGTCTAAAGCGACGTAAAATATCTTTAACTGAGCATGCACAGAAAAAGTATTGTTGAATTAAGCGTAATTCTTTACCTTCATCGGTTGAGTCATTTGGGTATAATACTTTAGATATTGTCTCAGCTTTTGATTTTTCAACTTGCGCATCAACATAACCACCAGCATTAAATACATCCCAGTCAAATGCTTCATCCGCACGGCTTTCCCATAAACGTAGAATATTGACTGTTTTAGCACCGTAACCGACAATGGGCACATCCCATGGCACGCCTTTAAGTTTTTGACCCGCATGCCACACTTTATGTGAGACACCGTTTTCATCAATAACAGTTTCAACGTAACCGTATAGTGGCACATGTTGAATAGACTCTGGGCGACAAATTTCCCAAGGATTGCCGTATTCACGCCATGTATCAGGGCGTTCAATTTGACGGCCATCTTGAAATGATTGAGCAAAAAGACCATTTTCATAATGGATACCGTAGCCAATTGCCGGGTAGCCTAATGTTGCTAAAGAATCAATAAAACACGCAGCTAAACGGCCAAGGCCGCCATTGCCCAACGCCATATCCGGCTCTTCTTCGCAAATTTCATATAAATCTTTGCCTAAACCTTTTAATGCATCCTGTGCTACGTTGAATAATTCCAGATTATGTAAATTATTTGAAAGCAGACGCCCCATTAAAAATTCCAGTGACAGGTAGTTTACAGCCCGCGTGTCTTGGCCTGAATGGCTCTTCTGTGTGTCCGTTAACTTATCAAAAAGCAATTCATTGACAGCGTAACAAGTTGCATTCCACCAAGCTTTGTTATTTGCTTTGCTTTCTTCTGTCGCTAATGTTTTATGCAGGCGATCCAGAATAGCTTGTTGCATCTGATCCGTTGTGCAGTCTATGGCTGGTAACATTTCAGCTGATTTGTTTTTTGTCACTGTTTTTTTTACCGCTTGTTTATTAACCATTTTTTTTCCCTCTACTACCGCTTTAGCTGTGTGCTTTTTCTTATTCGTTTTAGTTGGCATACAATATTCCTACCTTTCTTATAGTTAATTGCGTTATTTCCCTAGAAGATGACAATACGCAGCTTTCAAATTGAAAAAATCAAGTTAAATTTTATTTTTTGATTTCACCTCATTTTACTTCATTTTTTAACTTTAACTTTGACTTTTTGTTGTTTAAGTGAAGAATTTATGACTTTTTTAAAAAAATCATCTGAACATTCAAAATGTGTCAGCTTCCTTTTTCCTATCCCCTCTGAATATGAATCTATTTATTCAAACTGAATTTTCATTTTAAGAGCAAATAATAAAATCAGTTTTATTTTCGATCGGCCGATCAAAATACATTGTCATTCGGAATTGAACAGATTATTTTTACCCCGCGTGGTGATTAAAATCAACGAGTCAATCTGTGATTTGGCCTTTTCTGTGCGTCTACTCCCACAAAAGTGGTATTCCATATTTGCTTTAATTAAGAAAGGTACATTCAACTCTATCAACTTTAATTTAATGGAACAAAATATACCCTAGGAGTAGAGCGCTCGACTCATCATATCAACAGATTGATAATGCACCCTTTAGCATTTTTGTAAAAATCCCAAAGGAACTACGATAGAGGACAGCGCTCCACAGAGTAAAGATTTTTATATACATCCCCTTTCTATTAAAGGGAATAAAATTAGGCCATAAAGATATAATACAAACTTAAGTCCGAAGACACTAGGGGCTTAAATTTGTATTATACCAAATAGAGAAAATAGTGGCTTGATCAAAATAAAGCATGCGCACAGAGAGTGTTTGAAGTTATTTACAGCGGAACAGACAGCAACCATAAAAAGCTATAAGGAATTGACTTACATGACAAAATTAACAGAAAAAAACGAGGGGGTAACCCTCGTTTTGAAAAAACCATATTATTGGAGCTGACAATTCACACCTAAGGAGTCGATTATAGTCCTGCTTTAGCAAAGGCTTGGGCAACAATTTCCTGTGCTTCTTTTTGGATCAGTGCAATATGATCTTCACCAATAAATGACTCTGAGTAAATTTTATAGATGTTTTCCGTACCCGATGGACGGGCGGCAAACCAACCATTTTCAGTAGTCACTTTTAAACCGCCAATAGCTGCGCCATTACCTGAAGCGTGGGTTAATTTAGCAGTGATTTTTTCACCAGCTAAGGTTTCAGCTTCAACCATATCCGCATTTAAGTTAGCTAATACTTTCTTCTGTTCGGGGCTTGCCGGGGCATCAAAACGAGTATAAACAGGTGAACCAAATTTTTCTGTAAATTCAGCATAATGCTCCCCAGGATCTTTGCCCGTAACAGCAATAATTTCCGCCGCTAATAACGCCAAAATAATACCATCTTTATCCGTCGTCCATACCGTGCCATCTTTGCGCAGAAAAGATGCACCAGCACTTTCTTCGCCACCAAAACCAAATGAGCCATCGAATAAACCATCAACAAACCATTTGAAACCAACCGGCACTTCAGACATTCGACGACCCAATTGTGCAACAACACGATCAATCATTGAGCTCGATACTAATGTTTTACCTACTTTTGCATTCTCAGACCAACCGCTGCGGTGAGTGAATAAGTAATTAATAGCCACGGCAAGGTAATGATTCGGGTTTAATAAACCGGAGCTTCTAGTGACAATACCGTGACGGTCGTAGTCAGGGTCGTTAGCGATAGCCACATCAAATTTATCTTTCAAGTTTATTAAACCAGCCATAGCATATGGCGAAGAACAATCCATACGGATTTTGCCATCTTTATCTAAGGTCATAAAAGAGAAAGTAGGATCAACACGATCGTTTACAACTTCAATATTCAAACCATAGGTTTTTGCGATCACCGGCCAGTATGCAACACCAGAACCGCCCAGCGTATCCACACCAATTTTTATCCCTGCTTTGGCAATAGCATCCAAATCAAGTACATTTTTCAAATCATCAACATAAGGCTGAATATAATCGTATTCTTCAACCAGATCGGATGCCATTGCTTCGCTGAAATCCCATTGCTCAATATCATCAAAATTATCATTTAAGATTTCATTGGCTCTGTCTTGGATGATTTTTGTCACATCACTGTCTGCAGGTCCGCCGTTGGGTGGATTGTACTTAAAGCCACCATCTTCGGGTGGATTATGAGAAGGAGTGATCACAATACCATCGGCTAAATTATTCGGATTGGCTTTATTGTACTGTAGAATGGCATGTGAAATAACAGGGGTTGGTGTGTAACCACCACCAGCTTGTACAATCACTTTAATCTTGTTTGCAACTAAAACCTGCACAGCAGAAACAAAAGCCGGCTCGGATAACGCATGAGTATCTTTACCGATAAACATAGGTCCAGTGTAACCCTGCTGAATGCGGTATTCTGCTAATGCCTGACTAATAGCCAGAATATGCAGCTCAGTGAATGCATTGTTGAATGAACTTCCACGATGCCCGGAAGTACCAAATGCAACCTGCTCACTTGGCAAACTCACATCAGGAAGGTTAATATAATACGCTGAAATCAATTTCGGAATGTCGACTAAATCTTGAACCTGTGCAAGTTGCCCTGCGCGGGGATGAGTTGCCATAATAATGTCTACCTCGATTAGTTTAAATAAAAATGTAGTTACAAATTCGTAAATGTATTTTCGACCGTTTGAAAAAATAGCTTCACCCTAGTTCGTCAAACACGGTATTGATTTAAATAAAAATGTAATTACAAATTCGTAAATGTATTTTCGACCGTTTGAAAAAATAGCTTCACCCTAGTTCGTCAAACACGGTATTGATTTAAATAAAAATGTAATTACAAATTCGTAAATGTATTTTCGACCGTTTTACCAAATAGCTTCACCCTAGTTCGTCAAACACGGTATTGATTTAAATAAAAATGTAGTTACAAATTCGTAAATGTATTTTCGACCGTTTGAAAAAATAGCTTCACCCTAGTTCGTCAAACACGGTATTGATTTAAATAAAAATGTAGTTACAAATTCGTAAATATATTCAAAGCACTCGCAAAGGCATTTTCAACGGTCGGCTGAACTGCGTCGCCAAACACAACATTACCCCCTGCTAAATTTCCTCTTTTATGCGTTCAATCAGATAATGGGGATAGCCCATTGAGGACATCATTTGAGTGATAATAATACGTTTTCTGCCCGTATTTGCATTGGTTATTACCCAAAATGGCGTATGGGGAATGTTACGGGGTTTACTGGCTTTAAATAAATTCTGCTCTTCCTCGCTATCCGCTGCCAATAAAGCATTTAAATTCTGCCCCAGATAATTCCGAGTACGTCCCTTGGTTTTATCCGCAGCGTCTTCAAATGCATTGGTATTTTCATAATACATAGTCGCCAGTAACATCATAAATTTATTGGTCACAATGGCTTCTGTTTTAAATACCTCGCTATCAAATAAAGCATTAACACCATGAGCAAGGGGCTCCGGCAATGAAATGTTCGCACGATCAGGCACATTAGGCGTGATCGCCTCAAAAATAGGGGGCTCATCATTAACGGCTTCTTGGCTGGGAGCGCTTGGCGTTATGGATGAGGTGATAGGGGTTGCATTGCCTGCCGATGCATTCGGTAAAGATAACAATCTGCGCAGAATCTGCGAGGGTGTTTCTCCAAAGGCTTCTATATTAGCCAAAATATATTTATAAAGGTCATCTTCTATCTCTATATTTTTCATTCTTCCACCATGCGATATTCACCACTTCACTAGTTATTTTGCTTTACTCTATTCTATTCTATTCTATTTCAATCTGAAAATTAAAAAACCACTCAAAAAAATTATAAGGATAAGATTTACCTTATAAATACGCTTTTCTGAAAATAAGCCCTTAATATTAAACTAAAAAAAACATTATTTGTGGATCTATTTACTTTCTACTCAAAAAGCCAAGTATTGGCACCTTTGAAGTCTTCGAAAAGTTGATAATGCAATATTGAGATCATTTACATATAATCTGCAAACATTCTTATTTTTCATGTGTAATAATGTTTGCCCGTATATTGCGCCTTAAGACAGAATCCGATGATACTTAATTACCAACAGAAAAAATCGACTTTAACTGAGTCAAAACAACCCTCTGAAAATATTTTCATCATACACGGGTTATTTGGCAGTTTATCAAACCTCTCGGGTTTGGCGAGTGAATTACACGAGATACATCACACTATTTCTGTTGATTTGAGAAACCATGGTAACAGCCCGCATGATAACTCGATGACTTATATCGAAATGGCTAATGATATCTTTGCATTAGCAGATCATCTTAATATTGAACGCTTTTCTATTGTAGGCCATTCGATGGGCGGAAAAGTGGCCATGGCCTGTGCTTTATTAAATCCGCAGCGTGTTAATAAAATCATCGTCGCGGATATTGCCCCGATAGTCTACCCTGATAAACATAATGATGTCTTCATTGGCTTAAATGTACTTGCCAATCAGCCAATAAAAAGCAGAAAAACAGCGGAATTAACCTTAAGTGCCTATATTACGACACCAGAGACTCGTCAGTTTTTACTTAAGTCATTAAGAAAAAAGGGAGAACATTTTTCCCTGCAGTTTAATTTACTGGCACTTAACGCCAACTATGCGACTATTAGAGCCTGGCCAGAATTTGATAATATTTTTAACAAAGAAGCGCTTTTTATCAAAGGAGCTGATTCTGAATATATCCTGCCTGAGTACCAGGCTGATATTTTACACTACTTCCCCAACGCTAAAGCCAAAATGATTAAAAATACAGGTCATTGGTTACATGCAGAGAAGCCCAAAACCTTTAATCGTTTAGTGAAAGAGTTTTTCAAATGAAAGAACAAAGCATTGGTTTTTAGTCGGGAGGTAAAGTGCCTAAAATCTTACTCCCAATAGCCCAATGTATATGTTATATTCCCCCTTCTTTTTTGAATGGAAAGTAATGTGTTACAGGAATATACTGAACAGATTGAGACAATTGGTCTTTATGGATTTTACCTCCTCCTTTTTTTATTAATTGGGCTTTCCATTCAAGATGTATTAAAGCGCGGTAATGTGCCTAAATTTGGTCGCCAAATAGTTTGGGCTGTGCTTTTTTTTGGTTGCATCGGTTTTATCGCCAAAGCAATTATCGAAATTGTTTGGACTAGCAGAGGTTTTGGCTAGCCATAAAACAAACATACTAATACACTGAACTAATGGTTTATTATCTATCCATGAGTTGATTCTATTAGCAGAAAATAGCAGTTTTAGGTAAAATAATGGCAAAAGAATCATTTGATCGCATAACACACGATCTTTTTGCTGATGAAGTGCGCCCAGGAAGGCCGAAGAGCAATCCGCATTGCCGTCAAGTTCAGCTTAAGATGAATAAGAAGAAGCAGGTACTACGGGACAAGCAGAAAGGTTTAAAACGTATTGAGTTAAAAGTGGATAGTGAATTATTTGAAAGACTGAATAAGCTATCAAAAGAGCAAGAAATTACCCGTGGAGAGTTAATTAAGCAGTTACTTCACGAGCAATTAATTTAATTTATAAATAAAGGTAATCGACTATGGCTAGCGTGGGTATTTTTTTTGGTAGTGATACGGGCAACACTGAAGCTGTTGCTAAAATGATCCAAAAAGAGTTAGGTAAAAAATTAGTTGAAGTAAAAGACATAGCAAAAAGCACCAAGGAAGAAATTGCTGAATATAGCCTGATCCTGTTTGGTATACCAACTTGGTACTACGGTGAAGCACAGTGTGACTGGGACGATTTTTTTCCAGAATTAGAAGAAATTGATTTTAACGACAAGTTAGTGGCTATTTTTGGTTGTGGTGATCAGGAAGATTATGCGGAATACTTTCTTGATGCTATGGGTCAACTCGGTGATATAGTAGAAAGTAAAGGTGCTATTATCGTTGGCCACTGGCCTAGTAAAGGTTATTATTATGAAGCATCCAAAGCGCAAATTGATGATGACCATATAATCGGTCTCGGCCTTGATGAAGATCGTCAGCCTGAATTAACCGCTGCTCGTGTAAAAGAATGGTCAAAACAGGTTTATGATGAAATGTGTCTTGCTGAACTTGCAGATTAATTATTCGCAGCTCAAACCCTAGGAATCCAGCATGTCAATAGAAAATGATGCATTAAAAGAAGCCGGACTAAAGATAACATCACCACGAGTGAAAATTTTGAGTTTGTTACAACTACCTGACAATCAACATATTAGTGCGGAAGATCTCTACAAAAAACTACTCGAACAAGGTGATGAAGTTGGTGTGGCCACGGTTTATCGTGTATTAAATCAATTTGACGATGCAGGAATAGTGACACGCCATCATTTTGAGGGTGGAAAATCCGTCTTTGAACTTGCCAATCAAGAGCATCATGATCACCTTGTCTGTTTAACCTGTGGAGAAGTGATTGAATTTAATGATGATCTAATAGAAACGCAGCAAAATTTAATTGCAGAAAAATACGGTATTAAGTTAACTCATCACAGTCTTTATCTGTTTGGTGAATCAATTGATGGCAAATGTAAGCATAAAAAATAGCGAATAGTTATCATCTTCAAAGCCTCAGTTATTATATTAAAAGCCTCGTTTAGTTTACTCTAAACGGGGCTTTTTTATAAATAATAAGCTAGTGTCTTCGGACTTAAGTTTGTTACAGAAAATCCACCACACATACTTAATCATCAAAATGAATGTTCGTATTTAAATCCTAAGGCACTAGCGTATGTTACGTATTAAGATTCGAGAATTACGTTTAAGGTTATAAAGCTCTTTTTTAGCGGCCGGTAACTGGCTCAGATCTGCAAATTCAAACCCCCGTTCCCGAAACCAATGAATACTTTGTGTTGTCAAAACGAAAATAGACTCCAAACCCAGTTTCCTTGCTTTACCCTCAACATGCGCAACCAGATTATCCGCCCTTGCACTTCTTCGGTATTCAGGATGACTGACTAAACAGGCCAACTCACCCATTTTTTCATCGGCAAAGGGATAGAGTGCAGCACAGCCAATCACCATGCCGTCGCGCTCTACAATTTCAAAATATCCAATTTCGTTCTCTAATAATTCGCGCGAACGTTTGACCAAAATCCCCTGTTGCTCCAACGGCTCTATCAGTTCCAATAAACCACCAATATCGTCAATAGTGGCTGTTCTTATTTTCTCATAACTCTCTTTTACTATCTGAGAGCCCACCCCGTCTCGCGTAAACAGTTCTTTTAATAAAGCCCCGTCCTGGTAATAACTTATCAAATGGCTACGTGCAACACCGGCTTGACATGCCACTAGCGCCGCACGTAAAAAACGTAATGTACCCGAGGCATGTTCAGACTCTTGCTCCATTAAATCAACGTGCTGTTGCGCTTGGTCAGGTAATAATTCAGTAATGACCTGACCCTGCTTATCCAGCACGCCGGTATTAGAACAAAAACCAATCAATTTATCAGCTTGTAACCCGACCGCTACTTGTGTTGCCACTTCTTCAGCGAGTAGATTAAAAACCTCACCTGTTACGGAATAACCAATAGGTGAAATAACGGGAATAGCGCCTGCTGCAAGTTGTGTTCTTATCCCCACAACATCAATTTTTCTAACCTTACCCGCATGGCAGAAGTCGATACCATCTTTGATGCCTATTGGCTGTGCAGTCACCACATTACTAATCACCGTTCGTATCGCAGCCCCCTGCATTGGAGAGTTAACCAATCCCATTGACAGTCGTGATTGTAGTTCAATCTGCACCGCACCAACGGCCTGCTTGATAAGGGTCAGACTTTTGTCGTCGGTAATACGTAAATCATTAGAAAATTGACTGGTATGCCCTTGTAATTCCAGTTGTTTTTGAATTTGTGGACGCACACCATGCACTAACACAAGCTGTACTCCCAAACTGTTTAACAATGCAATATCATTAATAATATGCTGAAAATTATCTGTTTCTAAGGCTTCACCCCCAAGCATCAGCACAAAAGTTTTGCCTCGATGAGCATTAATATAAGGGGCAGAATTACGGAACCAATGCACCAACTGTTTTGAATCTTGTACAACTTCCATTACAACACCTATTTAAACGCCTATGCAGAATATATTATCAATCAGTTCGCAAAAATGCATTAATATTTAATGACTTTTGTTCATTAGTTATATAGTCATAAAACTTAAAGATACAAAGTCAGCAAGAAAAATTGTGCCAAGATGCTAGGCATAAAATTGAAGTATCGTTATTTTATATAGCGATTTTATAACAATGCAGATTGGTACAATTTGCCTTGCACTACGGGGCACGATCTTGAAATAACATGGGTATACACTAACAGGACAGTTTGCACTGCGTTTATTCCCAACATGCGTTTTCTGTCTCTTTGCTCATGAGTTAAAACTAATAAGAGGCTAATACAATGATCATTGAAAATATGCTTAAACTGACCACTTTATTATTGTTTAGCAGCTTTTGTAACGCACAAGTTGCACAGATAGACGAGAGAACCACAACAACTTAGCCAACAGATAGAAAATAAAAAATTGTTGATTATGATTGATGTACGCATAGAAAATGAATATAGCCAGGCACAGATTAAAGGCGTAATTAACATCTCCCATAACCGATTACTCAAAGACCAGAACAAGATAATTGCGTATAAAGACCAGAAAGTGATACTTTATTGCCACTCCAAAAGGCGTCCAAAAATAGCATAAACTACTTTACAGCCCTGCACTTTACAAAACTTATCGACTTAAATAGGCATTTTATTTTATGGGAAAAATTACAATACCCGCTGGTTAAATAATTTTTCACACTGCATTAGGCTTCTTTGTCTGCCGCAAAGACGGGCAGGGAAAGGTGCCAATAGATAGCACTCAAGCGTAATGATAAGGTTCCACTGATTGCGATGCTCATCGCTAAAATAGGTGTAAATCCAAGATAGCTGCATGACACAAATAATACTCCACCCAGAACAGAGGCTGTTGCATAGATCTCTTTTTGTAACACAAAAGGTATTTGGCCGCTTAACAGATCCCGAATCATACCACCCACGACCCCGGTTATACATCCCATAGCAATAGCGACAGGTCCGCTAAAACCTAATGCTAATGCTTTTTGAGCACCAACAATAGTGAAAATTGCCAAGCCAAACGCATCTAATATAAGTAACAGATAAGGAGGGGCGCGATGAATATGTTTTAACCAGAAAACAGTTAAGATAGCCGTTATTGTGATCACATAAGTATAATTATTATCAACAATCCAAAAAACGGGCGTTGCTCCCATCATCATATCTCGAAGTGTGCCCCCACCTATCCCAGTCACGGCTGCAAGCACAATAATACCAACGGGATCCATCCGTAACCGGGTTGCCACCAGCACACCCGAAATCGCACAGGAGATAACACCAATCATATCTGCAATATAGATAAATTGTTCTAACATCTTTAACTATCCATTTTGTAAAAAATGGCACATTATATACCCAAAAGGCTTTAGGTGCAGAGTGAGTTGGTTTTATTTTGATTTATTTGGACTGGTTTAAATTACTTTGCAGATAAATAGGCAGCAGAAAGAACTACTACTGTTGTTTGATTGTCCTACGCTTAAGGGCAAGCAGGAATTCTGCTGAATTAGCACCAATCATTAATAAACAAGGTGTCAAAACAAGTGTCAGTAGGGTTGCTAAGGTCAACCCTCCCACAATCGCAGTGGCCAGTTGCGCCCACCATTGAGTGGAAGGTGCACCAAACTCAAGACTGCGCGTAAAAAAATCAAGATTCACTTTTAAAACCATGGGCATCAAGCCAAAAATAGTGGTGACAGTGGTCAGTAACACCGGTCTGATACGCTGTGCCCCGGTTCTTAATATTGCATTTTCGGTGGTTGCCTCAGTTTTTTTAAAAACATTATAAGTATCAATTAAAACAATATTATTGTTGACCACTATCCCCGCCAGGGCGATAACACCAATCCCCGACATTACTATGCCAAAAGCACTTTGGCTTACAAACAGCCCGAAAAACACCCCCGTGGTTGAAAATATAACGGCACTCAAAATTAAAAATGCTTGATAAAAAGAGTTAAACTGCAGTACTAAAATCAATGCCATCACGGCTAGTGCAACCATAAAAGCATTTTTTAAAAATGCGGTGGCTTCCTGCTGATCTTCATTTTCACCTCGCACTTTTAAGCTAATGCGAGGATCCAGCGCTAAACCCAGTAACACTTTTTCAAGTTCCGGTAATATGAGACTTAAGTTATAACCTTCAGCTAGATCGGCACTGACTGTCATTACAATACGGCTATCGACTTTTTTTATTGAGGATTGTTTTTCAGAAGGAATAAGTGCCACAAAATGACTGACCGGCACCTGGCCGGCACTGGTCTGTAAACGCAGCGCCGAAAGTTTACTTAGTATTCTTTCATGCTCAGGATAACGAACACGAATGTCTAACTCGTCATCAACATCCTCGGGCCGGTAGCTCCCGAGCATTAACCCATTGGTTAAGAACTGCACGCCACTTCCAAGCAGCACAGTATCAGCGCCGTAACGCGCAGCGTCGGCGCGATTAATGATAAATTGCCATTCAATACCGGGTTTTTCACCATCATCTTCAATATTAACAAAATATGGCTTTTCGTGCAGCGTATGGCGAATTTTATCGGCATTTTCCTGTAACAGTTCAGGGTACCTTGAGCCTATTTCAATTTGTAAGGCCTTGCCTGTGGGCGGACCTGACTGATCTTTTTTTATCTCAATCTCAATCCCCGGCAGATTTTTAGTACGATCAAGCAGATCGGCAATAATGTCCGTTGCACTACGTCTATCCTGCCAATCAACTAAATTAAGACGCATACTGCCAATAAATCCCCCCTTAGTATCACCCGTTTTAAGATAAAGCGTATCAATTTCTTCACTCACTGGTAATATTTTTTGCTCAATGCCAGACATAATCTGATCCTGCTCATAGATTGAAAAATCACCATAGGAACGCACTTTAATATTAATACCCGATGGCTCAACCTGCGGAAAAAACTCTACACCTAAATTTGATTTTGCAAATAAAACCACGCCAGAAATGGCAATAATACTGGTCAAAAATAAAACTGCCCAGGGACGTTTAATGGCTTTATTGAGTGTTTTTACATAAAAACCGGTAAAACCGGTTAACTTTAATAAGTTGCCGTTCTCTGCCAATAGGGCATTATTTTTTTCTTTTGTTGATAATAAGCGGGGTTTTCCAAAAACACTGCCCAGAACAGGCACGAAGATTAGCGCCATCGCAAGAGAAGCGGTGAGGGTTGCAATTAACGTCAGTGGCAGGTATTTCATAAATTCACCGGTAATACCGGGCCAGAATAATAACGGAGCGAAAGCTGCCAGCGTGGTGGCTGTTGATGCAATAATTGGCCATGCCATGCGTTTGGCAGCGTTAAGGTAAGCGTTATGACGAGGTGTCCCAGCTGTCATCTCCCGATCGGCAAATTCAGTAACTACTATTGCACCATCGACTAACATACCAACGGACATAATCAGTGCAAATAACACCACGATATTAACCGTAATACCGGACATCCAAAGCACCAGAATACCGGTTAAAAAGGAACCAGGAATAGCGATACCTACCAACGCCGCACTTCTGACGCCAAGAATAGCAACAATCACAATGACCACTAATAATACCGCGCTAAGGACATTGTTTTGTAAATCATTAAGCATGTTTTTCACATCTTTAGCGCGATCACCAGCATAACTTATGTGAATATTATTCGGCAATAAGACTTCATTCTCAACAATAAAGGCTTTAACTTTATCGACGGTTGCAATGATATTTTCGCCCGGACGTTTAACGACTTCCAGGGAAATAGTCGGTAAACCATTCACTCTGACAAAGCCGGCTAAATCTTTAAAGGTGCGCCGAATTTGGGCAACGTCGGCAAAGGTTAATACCCGGTCATCGCTAACCTTAATCGGCATTTCCATAACGTCTTTCATGGTTGAAAAAACAGAGGGGACTTTAATTGGAAAACGGCCCTTACCAGTATCCATAATACCAGCGGCAACAAGACGGTTATTACGGGAAACCAAAGTGTAGATGTCGTTCATATTAAGCTGGTAACTCGCCATTAACAGCGGGTCTACTAAAATCTCCACCATTTCTTCACGATCCCCTCCTATATTAACCTCTAAGACTTCTGCAAATCCTTCAATATTATCGCGCAGAGTGCGTGCCAGAATAACCATCGCCCGCTCCGGCGCGCTGCCGGATAATAAAATAGTTAGCGCAGGATTTTCCGTTGCTAAGGTCACTTGTTTAACAATCGGCTCATCCCCTTCTAAAGGCAATTTACCCTTTGCCTGGTTGACCTGCTCTCGCACATTAGTCAGCGCATCTTTGATATCAATGCCGACATAAAACTCCAGAACAATAGAAGCATAGTCGCTACTGGCCGTTGATTTCATCTCCTTAACCCCCTCAATACCGCGCAATTCTTGCTCTAGGGGACGTAACAGTAAACGTTCAGCATCTTCCGGTGAAATACCTTCATGGTTCACTGAGACATGTATAATTGGAATGGGCACATCGGGCTCAGCCTCTTTCGGGATATTAGTATAAGCAAAAAGGCCCGCGGTCAATAAAAAAGCTAACAACATTAAGACCACACGTTTTCGTGATAATGTCCCCTCAATAACCCCGATCATGATTATTTCTCCGCCATCGTCGCGATCACCCGATCACCCGATTTCACAAAACCTTGCCCTAGGGTGATGATATCGACTTCACCTGTAAAACCCGCTAACCACACGCCATTATTATCGGCCTCAACCAGATTGATTTTTTTAAAAATAACCTCTCCATTGTGCACCAATTTAACGCCTAAATTCCCTTCATTATCTAAGGCTAAAGCGGAAGGCGAGAGATAAATCGCTGCAACGGAATAAAGAGGGATCGAGAGTTCTGCACTCATACCGGAAAATATTTTTCTGTTCGGGTTCGAAAATTGTGCCTCAACACGAAAAGTACTGCTCTGCGGATCAGCTGTCGATGCAATATAAGTTAATTTACCAGTTAATATCTCAGCCGATAATAGTGTTGCTTGAACTTTCTGGTTTAACTTTAATTGGCTAACATAATGTTCAGTGGTATCCCCCCGAAAAACGATAGGATCTATATTATTGAGACTAAAAAGGGGATCACCCACTTTGACATAATCCCCTTGTTCAACAAATTTATCCTGAAGAACTCCCGTAAAAGGCGCAATAACATGCGTTTTATTTAAGCTTAAGCCTAATAAAGCAAGGTCGGATTTGACCGCCAAGAGTAAACTTTTTGCTTCCGCTAAACGAATATCGGCTTGTAATCCTTTGGCATTTAACGATTTAACTGCGTTATAATTTAACTGCCTTTCATACAACAGAGCCTCGGCCTGTTCAATCCTGAAAGGTAATTCATTTTTCTCTATCTCCGCCAGATTATTTTTAATTTTTACATAGTTGCCTTTTTCAACATAGGTTTTACTAATTAAACCTGCAACCTCTGCCCTCACTATAACGTGACTTTCAGCCTCACTGCGGGCATATAAGGTTAATGATTTAGTCATTTGTTGAGGGATAAAATGGGTTATTTGCACTTGGGGAAGATTTTCTTGTGGTTTTTTTTCAGCTGTTGGGGATCTGTTTTCCCCGCTGCCGGAAAACATCCATAAAAATAATAAACCGCTGATAAGTAAGGCTAGCCAATAAGGGCGCAGTGAAAAAAAATGGACAATGCGAGCAAACATAGGGAAGCCTCAATTTTACTAACAACTTATAATTTAGTTGATAAAAAAACACTGC
>JBLHWW010000032.1:0-24856 GCA_047629075.1 Psychromonas sp.
GCTCAACCTTATCGGGCCATAAAAACAAATGAAAAACATCTAAGCACTTATTTTATATCGGTAAAGTAAATAAGATCTGATCACCCAGATCCGCAGCAACGAAATGAATTTTTCACTAAGGTTTTTTTGCGGGTACTATCAGTACTTGCTCATATTCAAATAATGGATGAAATTGTAACTCTTTATGCTCATAGAAATCAGGCATGAGCAGTAAATCAACCTGTTAGTTTATTAATCCATTGATCCCTGAAAATTAAAATTTTCTGATAATATCAATATTTGGCGAAGTTTGTAAAAACTTCGCGATTACTTGGGTTAGCCATTCATGGCATGGATAACATTCCACGCCAATACGCAACAAGCCCTGTAACCCTTGCCCCATTGCTTTTAAGGTCATTTCCGCTTGCTCTAAGGTGGGCACGGTTTGTTTACCAACTTTTAGTAATAACTCACCCGCCAGTGTTAAACGTAGGTGACGTCCGCAACGCTGCCATAATTTTACGTTTAACTTTTTTCAAGGTCACGAATCTGGTGCGATAATAAAGATAGGGTTAAACGTGAAGCCTCTGCCACCTGCATTAGGGTGGCTTTTTCATGCAGTGCAATCATAATTTTTGAATGTAACAACGCGATCATTATGAATTTACCTCATGGTTTTATAAT
Organism: Psychromonas sp.; assembly: GCA_047629075.1. Lineage (GTDB taxonomy): Bacteria > Pseudomonadota > Gammaproteobacteria > Enterobacterales > Psychromonadaceae > Psychromonas. Next base: position 664 of record JBLHWW010000032.1, read on the forward strand.
AAATCATCATTATTTTTCATAGTTAATTCTAAATAGAATCATTCTCAACTTCAATGTCTGCTGTATTTAAAAGGATGATAAAAATAATGGCTAAATTACATCACTTAGGTTATCCGCATATTGGTAATAAACGTCAGCTTAAATTTTCTCTGGAAAAATATTACCCTAGGTATTATCAATGCTTATAACATTTTGAAAACAGATCTTAATCAGACTTTAGATCAATTGCTTCCTATCCATCAGAAACTACAGGACAGATTATGGCTGGCACTCAGTTCATCATTACTGCATGTCCCCATCGATTTGGATAATAAAGAGAAACTTGATTATGAAGTTAAATCCTGACTGGCTTTTGCGGTTCAAAAATCACAGGAATTAAGCCTAACTGGCAGCGCTTTAAATGAGGTTTTAAGCAGCGTTGAAGCGGTATTTACTTATAATAAACTCTGTATTGAGAACCGTCAGCAAAGCCAACGAGTCCACAAGCAAGATATTAAAAGCAAAGTGCTTAATATCACGCCCAAACTAGGGCAGCGTAACCAGAATATAACCCAACGGAAGCCTTACAGCAATCCTATTTAAATCTGCCCAGTTATCCAACCACAACCATAGGATCTTTCCCAAAAACCAGTGATATTTGGCAATTACGTCAGGTGAAACGCTTAGGAGATATCAATAAAGAGCAATATAAAAAAAGCATCAAAGAGTCCATTGAATTTTGTATTAATGAGCAAGATGAGCTTGGCCTGGATGTTTTAGTACACCGTGAAGTGGAACGCAATAATATGGTTGAATACTTCCGCGAGCTCCTTGATGGTTTTGTTTTCACCCAATTTTCCTGGGGCAGTCCTACGGTTCACGCTGCGTTAAACCGCCTATTTTATTTGGTGATGTCTCCCGCCCTAGGGCGATGACCGTTGAATGGTCAAGCTACGCGCAATCTCTGACTGAAAAAAATATAAAAGGCATGCTTACGGGCCCGGTTACTATTTTAAACTGGTCTTTTGTGCGTGATGATCAGCCCCTGCAGACGACTTGTATGCAGATTGCGCTGGCTATTCGCGGGGAAGTACTTGATTTAGAAAAAGCAGGCGTTAATATTATCCAGATTGATAAAGCGGCCTGCGTGAAGAATGACCACTGCGTCGTTCCCAATGGCAGCAATATTTAAACTGGGCAATATCAGCCTTTCGACTCTGTGCCAACGGTGTTGACGATAAAAGCCAGACTCACACCCACATGTGTTATTCCAAGTTTAACGATATTATTGCAGCCATAGCGCAAATGGATGCTAATGTCATTACCATTGAAACGTCGCGCTCTGATATGGAATTATTGGATGTTTTTAAAGAGTTTAGTTATCCTAATGGAATAGAACCCGGCGTTTATGATATTCATTCACCCAACATACCCGATGTTGAGCAAATGGTAAGCCTAATGAAAAAAGCGGCCCTACTTATCACGGCTGAGCAACTTTGGGTTAACTCTGATTGCGGTTTAAAAACCAGAAGCTGGGAAGAGGTTAAACCCGCATTGCTGAATATGGTTACAGCAGCCAAAAAACTGCGCGCCAGCTAATAAACTTAAAATATGAATAAAAGCAGCTTTTAGCGGTTAATAAGAAGAGTGGAGGCCATCAATAGCCCTCTTCACTTTTTTTTACATTATTTTAGACCAGCGGAGCTAAATCAGCCGGACGGTAATAAACAGATTTTAAGACCTTACCCTGACGAATTTTTTTATCCGACAATTGTACATCTTGAGCACATTTGGCGATAATAAAATCCCCTTTAATACTGCCCACCAATACCACTCCCTGCTGGGCATAAAACAGTTCGGTTTCCTGGTACTCTAGGGTATTGCGACAGACTTTGCTCATATTACTGGAATGCACTTCGTCCCAACAGGGTAAAAAATCGATATCAAGCTGTTTGGCGACATTTAAAAAAAGATCAATCAAATAGCTTATCTCAATATGATCACTCGCCTCGGTTATGCCCCGGTGAACTAAACGTCCCATCAGAACATAAATACTGTCCACAATCGCATCGGCTTGTTCAATTTTGCAATCTGCCTGCGCCAGTTCGGTTAACTCTTCAATAATTAACGAAGTATGCAAAGCATCCGCTTGTGCATTCAATGAACTAATATCACTACAAGGAAGATCAAAAGTCTGACGGAACTGCTCGATATCAGCATATAGGTGGTCATAAATAGGTTGAGTCAATAATGACAGTTGCATGCGTTAAACCCTAATTTTATAAATCGCAGATTGTAGCAATAAAATGTTAAAAAAGAGAGCTTATCCTAGGAGCCTGAGCTTTGGAGTACAAATTTCATTCAATCTAAAAGTGTTCTGAGCAAGGCATGCCTCGTTTACATAGTTATTCTATGTAAACGACACATAACGCAGCGTAGGACGCTTTTAGATGAACCCTAAGGGCCGCATTTGTGCGCACTTTCTACTGCGTTATCGCCTGCTTATATAGAGCACACACAAATTGCTGCAAAAATGCACACAAAAAGTCAATAGACCCTCGCTAGCAACTGACAACAAAATCATATTATCCCTGCATTATTAATTTATCTAACAGCAAAGAAAAGAGTATAATCATTATGCTTACAAAAGTAAGACTTCTAAAATATAAGGGAATAAAGCACAACGTTTTGAATAACAATATGTTACCAATCATGACAAAGACTAAAAAATTTTTTTATATCCAGCTGGCATGCGTTTTGACCCCTATACATGAAGTTAAAATAAATGCCTTTGCTAGCCCCCAGCACAGTGTTAGCCATTCATATGAGAGGAATAATTGAAGGAAATCAGGCTTAAACAAGAAGAGCGTTTCTCGATCAAACTAACGCATCAAATAGATCAAGGTGAGTTTCGCCGTATTGATGTTTATTTTTCTCTGCCAAAAGAGATGAGTATTAATAAAAATACCCTTCCAGAAATTGATTATTTCAATGCGGGAGTTCGAACTCGAAGCGCCTATTTTACTCAGGGTTTACATTTACCCCTATTACATAGCCGTTTTGCCAGTCGTATGAAACATTCCGCTTATGAATATCGCAACCACCTTAATCTATTCGCTTATCAATATGTGACCGCGCTTGATACCGATACGAAAGATGCACTCAAAATCAATGACAGTGACAGTGACAGTGACAAGTTACGGAACTTTTATAACGCAGCACAAGAGATTACCAACCACAGTATAGTCATTTTAGGCAAAACCCGTGCCCATGCCCCTAAAGATCCTAAACTGGCGGCGATCTTTGAAAATGTGGATAATTATCTGTCCTGGTATACTGAACAAAGCCTACTGGGGATGTTGGCAAAAAAACCGCGTGTATCTGAATTTTCTGAAGACCGCCTCGCACTGTTGAGGCTCTGTAAAAATGAAAACTTATATCGCCAAGAAAAAGCCTATAACTCGCAGGCATCACTTGACGATCCTAACCGGATTGCCAACAAAATGCGCCTATTACACCGCTTAATTGAGTATGGCGTCATTTTTAAGACGGAGACTCAGGCACTAGGTAACATCACCCGTAAGGTCGTTACCGGTGTTGCTACCGCGCTTATCATGTCCGTAGTGCTGGTCTTAATTATTAAAACGCAGGGTGCTTTTAGTACGCTGACCTCCTTGATGGTGTTTATTCTCGCGATTATTTACGGGGTGCGCGAAGTTTTCAAGGATGATTTTAAAAACATTCTCTGGCAGTGGATACGTAAGGGTAAACCTAAATGGGCTAAAACCTTAATTGATCCAACCAGTAAAACTGAACTGGCGAAACAAAGAATTTGGCTTGATTATATTAAAGCGGCCAACTTGCCGGTCAAAACCCGGCAGCTATTAGCAAAACGCAATATGCAGAATAAACAAAGTTCGGAGATATTACATTCTCGTATCGAAACCAAGGTTGTGCGACAGGGATTCCAACCGGGTTATAACACACTGGAAGAAACCATAGATTTCAGTCTGTTACCCTTTGCGCGTTATTTAGAGCGCGGTAGCGGTAAGCTTTATGAGCAGAATGAGGCCTCATCAAACAAAGAAAAAATTAAAACCACCTCCATTGAGCGGCGCTATCAAATTAATGTCGTTATCGCATTAGACCAGGGTCAATACACAGAACAATTCGAGCGTTATAAAATAACTTTAAATCGCTCTGGCATTATTGCTATCGAAAAAGCAGGCAAGGCGGCGATTGAGGATAAACCAGAAAGCGGACGTTATTCCAAACTAAGGACATTATTGCATTTTAAAAAAGATCGCTAAAAAAGAAAGCCATTATTCTGCTACTAAGGTTTCAATGCGATAAAATCCCTGCTCATCAACACCTAATAGTTTGGCTAAAAAAGGCAATGATGCCTGCATTTCTTTTTTTAGCGTCCAGGGAGGATTAATAACAATCATGCCGCTGGATGTCATACCCATTTGATCCGAGTCTTCCTGAAGACCTAATTCAAAAAGTTGAATATTCTTAATACCGGAGGCTTTTAACGCTTTTTCCATTTTATCAATGGTCGAACGATTAACCACCGGATACCAAAGTGCATAGGTGCCCGTTGCAAAACGCCGGTGTGCTTGTATTAATGTTTCAACCACCTCGTAATATTCAGTTTTAATTTCATAGGAGGGATCAATTAAAACAAAACCGCGGCGCTCAACGGGCGGCATATTGGCAATCAGCCCCTGCAGACCATCACTTTTAGCCATTTTAATTTTCCGGTTTCCTGAAAAATTAGCGCACATATTGGTAAATTCATTGGGGTGTAATTCAAATAAAGCCATGCGATCTATTTCGCGTAACATTTGCAGAGCAATGCTGGGTGAACCTGGATAATGTTGTAATTGACTGTGCGCATTAAATTCAACTACTTGTTCCATATAACGCGCCACGGGAACGGGCAAATCCGTACGCCCCCACAGTGGAAAAATACCATTATTAAACTCTTTCGTTTTTAAGGCTTCGAAAGACTGAAATGAATAAGCTCCACAGCCTGCATGAGTATCCAGATAACAAAAAGCTTTCTCTTTTTTGAGCATATAATCAATAATTGATGTAGAAACAATGTGCTTTAACACATCCGCAAAATTACCTGCGTGAAAAGAATGGCGATAGCTCAGCAAAAATGACTCCATAAATATAATTGGTATAAGCTGTGCAGTATAAATAAGATTGTCTGCAAATGCGCTAAAAATAAAAGCTTATATTAGCGCTATCATGTTATTATTATCGCCCGATTTATTTCAGCCTATCGCTCTAAAAATGGATGTTCAATGCAATCTGATGCACTAAACCCTCTAGAAAGACGCACCGCAATCTCACTTTCCGTGGTATTTGCATTACGTATGTTAGGCCTGTTTATGATCATGCCGGTATTTGCTATTTACGGGCAAGAGCTGATTGGTTATTCCCCGATCTGGGTAGGTTTTGCGATCGGTGCCTATGGTTTAACCCAGGCATTATTGCAAATTCCCGCCGGCATGTTGTCTGATAAATTTGGCCGTCGTCCAATTATTTTTATCGGTTTGCTACTTTTTGCTATCGGCAGCTTAATAGCAGGTTATTCTGACAGTGTTTATGGTGTAACAGCCGGACGCGCTATTCAAGGTGCGGGTGCAATTGCCAGTGCGGTGTTAGCTCTGGCTGCCGATGTCACCAGAGAAGAACAACGCCCCAAAGCAATGGCCATGATCGGAGTGAGCATTGGCCTTGCCTTTGCATTGGCGATGGTCGCAGGTCCTGTTTTAGCGCCTGTCATTGGCTTGCAGGGTTTGTTCTTTATTACCGCTGCCGGTGCCCTAACGGGTATTGCTATCGTCTATTTTGTGGTGCCGCACGTGGTCAGTAAAGCCCCCAAGGGCGAAACCGTTGCCATTCCTGCTTTGCTTGCAAAACTAGCCAAAGATCCGCAACTGCTGCGTTTAGATTGTGGTATCTTTATTTTACACATGGCACTCACGGCTATGTTTGTGGTATTACCTCTGCAACTGCAAAATATGCAATTACCTGCAGCGCAACATTGGCATATATACCTGCCGGCATTATTAGTTTCATTTATATTAATAGTGCCTATGCTTATCATGGCTGCCCGCAAACAGATGAATAAACAGTTTTATCTGTTTGCTATTTTGTTAATGGCGGCAAGTTTAATCGCAATGTCACTTAACTCTCAATCACTTATATGGATGTTTATATCCATATTATTTTATTTCACGGCTTTTAATTTTTTAGAAGCATCATTACCTGCATTTATCTCAATGCTCTCTCCCGCAGGCTCCAAGGGCAGCGCGATGGGGATCTATAGTACTTGTCAGTTTTCAGGTGCTTTTTTTGGCGGGATTTTAGGAGGGTTTTCCTATAAACTACTTGGCAGTAGCGGCTTATTTTTATTTTTAGCCGGGTTAATGGCTATTTGGTTTCTTATCTCATTAGGTATGAATAACCCAAGTAAAGTCCGCACTCATACTATTACAGCATTAATCAAGGATGAAACTCATGCGCAGTTAATTACTGAACAGCTAATTACGCTGGAGGGGGTCTTAGAAGTCGTCATCATCGTTGAAGAAAAAACAGTTTATATCAAAGTAAATAACCAAGTCTTTGCACTGAACAAAGCGAAAGAAATTTTAGCAAATACTTAATCTACAGCATAAATCATAAAGCAGTAAGCGGAGCAAAAAGATGTTTAACCGAAGCGTAAACAAAGTAGTCTTAGTCGGCAATCTAGGAAAAGATCCGGAAATGCGTTACATGCCAAACGGCAATGCAGTCGCAAATTTAACACTGGCAACAACAGAAAGCTGGAAAGACAAACAAACCGGCGACCGTAAAGAGAAAACAGAATGGCATCGCCTGACAGTATTTAACCGCCTGGGTGAAATGTGTGGTGAGTACCTTAAAAAAGGTGTTAAGATTTACGTTGAAGGTAAGTTACAGACTCGTAAATGGCAGGGACAAGACGGCCAGGACCGTTACACAACCGAGATTGTTGTCTCAGAAATCCACATGATGGATGCACGTAATCCAACCCAAACGGGTAGTCAACCTTTCCAGGGTAACGCACAGCCAGAAAATACTCAGGAGCCGCAACAAAGCTGGGGTAAAGCACCGCAACAAGCGCCGACTCAACAGCCTGCGCCGCAAATGGCCCCTGCTTACCAGCAGCCAGCGCAAAATCAACAACAACCTGCACAAAATCAACGTTCACCAGCGCAACAGCAACCAGCACAAAATCAACGTCCACCCGTGCAAAATCAGCGTCCACCAGCGCAACAGCAACCAGCACAGCCGACTCAATATAATGAGCCATCAATGGATTTTGATGATGATATTCCGTTTTAGTTTTCAAAAAATTAAAATGTATAGACAAAAAACAGCTTCTTAGCTTAATGCCCCTAGTTTAGGGGCATTGTTGTTTTTGTGACTGTAGGTCGATGTCGAAAAATAATTACAGGATATTTTTTAAGACTCTAATTTAACTTATCAAAAAACGGTTAGTTTTAAATAAAGTACCGAATATAGGTTATAAATATCTGCCGGTTAACTCATCAAATAGAGCAATCAAAAACACTTATTTCAGTGAATTAGAAGATTGGAGCAAGATATTATACGCAAGTCACTCTCGGCCTTATTTTGGCTAAAGACTCCGATTTAAAGCCATGTCAGAAAATATTTATTACCGTTTTTATTGAGCTTTTTGCTAAGAATTCCCGCTACAATGGCTGAGGCATGTGCATAATCAGGAAGGTTTTAATGCAATAGATGAACAACATGTTTTGCTACGGGCAAATTATTATAGCGAATAATGTGGTTGTCAGCGTCAATCAACCATTTGTTAATATATTAGGCTTTTCTTCTCTAAATGAAATGTATGCAGTTCAGCCTGACCCTTAACCTTTACTGCTGGGGACTATAACTATAAGTGACGAAGTATTAATAAAGTCTGAGCATTTAAATTCAGGCTCTTTCCAGACCCATGGTAATGTTATTTATTGCACCAACAAACAAGGTCATAAGATTGCTGTGTTTATACTGGCACAGAAAATAAATTGGGAAGAACAACCCGCATTTGAATTACAGATCTTTGATATCTCTTTAAAAATCAGCTATTTGCAACTTATGAATCAACCTAAATATGAAAGTCTTGTTGAACATTCTGATCAAGGCGTTATTATTTATCGATATTTTAAACCCCAGCTCGTTAATCAGGTCTGGATTGAATTAATGGCCGCTAAATCGGCTCAGCATGTGATGGAAAATCTAAACATATTGGATATCATGCCCACAGAGTGTCATGTCCAAGTGATACCAAAAGAATTAATGAAGTGATCAAGTATTGCGCAGGAAAAATTAACACTAACAAGGCCTGAGTTGCAGAAGATAGTTGTTCTCACTTCAAAAATCAGAACGCGGTTAGGGATGATTTTAACCAGCAAGGGTGATCACCTTTTTAGTTCTTTTGGTATGATTGACCGCTGTAACAAAGTTATCGCAGGAGAAACCATTGGAGAGAGTCATATTATCGAGAATATCCGTTTTGATGGTGAAAGACGCTTTTTGAATATTCATGATCATGCTATCCATTGGCAAGGAGAGCCTGCTGTAGAAGTTGTTATTATCGATGTCACCGACAAATTGATGGCAGAGAAACAACTTGCCTATGAAGGCTTCCATGACTCCCTGACGGATCTTTATAATCGTGAGGCTATCTGAGTGCATTGCAGTGAAGTCAACACTATGAGTTGCATGCTTATTGATTTAGATAACTTTAAAAGAGACCATGATACCGATGGTCATTCCAAGGGTGATGGTTTCTTAAAACGCTTTGCCAAGCTATTTAAATTTCAAAAAAAACATACCCAAAAACACCATAACCAATTGATTTACTCGTTATGATTGAAAACATCTGGAGTGTTGGTACAAAAGAGTTGATTTTATAGTCCCAAAGTACTTTTATGTATCATGGCTCTGTCAATTCAAAAAATAGTGGTCAGTAATCAGTAAAAATCAATTCATCAGATATTTTTACAAGCGCCTCATAGCAACGACGATCAATTTGAGTATCAAGATGCTCCGCCATCATTTTCAGTGCATCAGGCACGGGGATTGGTCCTCTATAGGGGCGATCTGCAGTAATAGCATCAAATATATCTGCAGTGGTAATAATACGGGTATCCAAGGTTATTTGGTCGTCTTGCAAGCCGAGGGGATATCCTTTGCCATCTATGCGCTCGTGATGTGCTTGTGCTACGTCTGCAAGCCCTGTAAAAGCGCTAATACGTGAAAGAATCTCACCGGTAAACCCAGGGTGCAATTTAATGGTGGTAAATTCTTCGTCAGTCAATTTCCCAGGCTTATCAAGGATGCTATTACTGATGCCTAACTTACCCACATCATGTAATAAAGCAGCACGCTTTAACCATCGGCGTCGCTCTTCTGAATAGCCGAGCTCTTTCGCCAGCAATTCGGTAATTAAGGCAACACGGTTACTGTGCCCTGCGGTGAAAGGGCTCTTTGAATCGACTACTTGTCCGAAGGCGGCCGCTATCTCATCAATGTAATCTTCATCCAGCGTCACTCGAAACTGCGCAGGTTCTAATTGAATGATTTGCTCAACAAGGTTGGTACTTGCGAGGGTTGTCCAAAACGTATCATCAGCAATACTAAGAAAACAGTCGACAAGAGAGGGATCAAACCAGCTGTTGCGGCGTTTTTTAACCTCGGCGAGGCAGGCATTTTGGCCTGTTCCTGTGAAAAAAACATCGATCACTTGCGATAACAACGCGATTCTGGAATACAGTGCTATGGAGTTACCTTTTATCCCGTAAGGCTGCCCCCCGCCGTTCCAGTGCTCATCCAGCCCTCTGATACCCTCCGCTACCGATTCGTTAAAGCGAAGCTGGCGAGCAATATCAGCACCTCTCTCACAGCGAGTTGTCATTAACTCTTTGCTCCACTGAGTGCCGTTACGCATAACCGATAACATCTGTTTGAAGCGCTCAGCTAAGCCTTGTTGAACACCGGTATGCTGCAGTACAAAATTTAGGACTTGTGTCAGGCTGCTATCCACGAATTTGAAATCGTGTTTAAAATCCAGATCGTCAGTGGCATAGAGTTCGCATATGCGGGCAGCATTACTGCTGCACCCCAGATCTTTTAACAAAATTGTATAATACAACTCCCATAATTGATCAGCCTGCAGGCCGCTGGCATGTCCGAGTTGCATTCCTATCCAGCAAGAGCGAACACAGTGGCCTGGTGGTTGTCCTTCTGTCATGTCCAGTGCATGGCTGAGAGCACTTATTAGCTCTGACATTTTCATTGATTGATCGGACATGAACGACCTCGTTAATAGAGATATGAGATAAATGATAAATGAAGTCTAGGAGAAAGCAAAAGAGCTACCCCAAACAGCGCCATAAAATATCAAAGAGTGGAGGTAAAATAAAACGTCATTTTTCATAAAATGAAAAGACATCCTGCCTAATTTTTTTCTCGTTTACCAGTCTATTATATCTTTGATGAAATGAAAGTCGGCAACCTGTCGTCTATTACTCAACTGTTTGCACATCCGTCATAATTCAAAAAAACGCTTCTCACTATTGTGAAAATCAGTTTTGAGTATTGCTTTTATTTATGATGATGAACTACTTTGATGCAAATAGACTTATCTAAGGCGGTCTACTTTGCGGGGCCTTGACGGTTGAAAACTAACTAGTCCAGCGATCCATTATCGCTCAGACTTGCCTGTCAGCCGCGCAGCGATACTAATGACAATAAGGCAACTGATTCACAATCTGGCAAACCAGGTTTGTTTTTAATATTGTGTACAATTTAATAAAATTTGGATTATCAGTGCGCCCAAAATATCAGTTCATCTGACCGTATCCATTTAATGAATGTGGCAGTTAAATAATAGCTGGGCAGCCATTTAATTAACTACGACCAATGCTCTCCCCGTGAACAGTTAACTCGATCTCTTACGATACAAAGCCTATGAATATAACAAAAAGCGCAAAACAATTTGTTTTACCAGCAAGGTCAGAGAGGTGTTACCCTCGTCAATTAAAGTGTTCCAAAAACAGGTATCCGCTTAAAAAAAATGCCATTCACCTTAAGTGCACGACATTAAGCATTATTGCTGGTTTTTTTATCTACAAAACACCCTAAATTAAGTTAATTCACCGCGTAGGTTAGTCCCTAACAATTCACGAATTACTTTCGTTGGTAACTCTTGACTGAGTAGATAATAAAGCTTGGCAATGACGGTTTCTGTAGTCATATCCAGGCCGCTAATAACACCCGCCTCACTCAGTGCATGCCCGGTGGCATAGCCCTCCATATTCACACTGCCTTTGACACATTGACTGCAATTGACAATTAAAATACCACGATCCGTGGCTTCTTTTAGAATCGCTAATAACTGCTCATCCTGCTGCGCGTTTCCTACTCCGTAGGTTAACAGTACCAGTGCCTTTAACGGACTTTTTAATAAAGTATCTAGAATATTCCAATCTAAGCCAGGGAAAAGGTGCAGAATGGCAATGGAATGCGCGCGAATATCTGTGATTCGTAAAGGTGTATTAACCGAGTTTTGGGTAATACCAGCAATATTCTTAATTTCAATCCCCGCTTCCAGCAGAACTGGGTAGTTAGGGGAAACAAATGCACCAAATCCATCGGCGTGTTGTTTACTGGCTCGATTACCTCGAAACAATTGATTATTAAAGAAAACACAAACCTCATTAATAGGATGGTGAGCGGCAATATATAAAGAGTTTAATAAATTAGCTCGCGCATCAGAACGTAATTGTGACAGTGGAATTTGTGATCCCGTAACAATCACCGGCTTAGATAAATTTTCAAATACAAAGGATAATGCTGAAGCTGTATAAGCCATAGTATCTGTACCATGGAGAATAATAAAACCATCAAAGTCGTGGTAACGCGCTTGAATATCCTGGGCGAGATCCTGCCATACAGAAGGGGATACATTCGCTGAATCAATCAACGGTTCATATTCATGAATATCAAAGTCAGGCATTTGGCTATGATAAAACTCTGGCATATTAGCAATGGTTTTGGAAAGATAACCCGCTACTGGAACAAAGCCGTCTTTTGAAGGTTTCATGCCAATTGTACCGCCTGTGTAGGCGATATAAATCCGTTTTTTATGTGCCATTTAACTTCTCTTTTAGGTTCTCATCGAAACCATTTTTAGCGATTAGATTCAGAATATTTTTAGCTGTCTAATTCTACGTTAAATTTATTATTATTGGTGAATAATTCTTTTTATAACAATACGATGAGCCACATCCATTCAATTTGTGTGCGATAGTCCATATTGTTCACCAAAGGGCCTAAATTAATCGTTAGTACTTTTTGTCACCGCTCGCTTTCTCTCGTGGGGTAAAAAAAGCTCACGATAAAGGTTTATACCCATGTTACTTCAAAATGCTTTGCCTGGCGCCAGATCGGAGACCAGAGCAACACACAACATGACCTTTCGAGCGATTAACTGTGTTAATCGCTCGCGGTAGATGTAAATGCAAGGTTAGTCCTTTTTCGCTCGGTGCAACGCAGCGCTGGTTTTCGACCTTGCGCCCCGTAGGGCAAGCAGAATCGTGACAATCTGCGTTGTTATAAAATCGCTATGTAGAATAACGAGACTTCAATTTTATGCCGAACATCTCAGCACAATTGTCCTTGCTGACTTTGCGTCTTGAAGTATCATCACTATACACAGTGCTTATTCAACTTCTCAGGATAAATAGTTTGATTTAAATCAATATATTTATGTCAAAAAGCACAACCAAAAGCAAGCGAATATTATTAACATAAGACCAACAATTCAATTTCCACTGTAACATCTTTTCTCCTACCCCTCTAAAACCAAGTGCAAATGTTACAGGTTTTATTCATCTGATAAATTATTGTTAAAATAGCTTTTTTTGCTTTTTATTTGATCTATTTGAGCCTATTGACCTGGGTAAAATAAATGATTATTTTGATGTAGATAACTTTTTAACCTTAAGCTGAGAGAGTCCTATGTCTAACTTTGAATTATCACATCAAAAACCTAATAAAGTATCTGAATACATTGCATACAAAATAACCCAATTTTTAAAATTCATGCTCAATCTTTTTTATGGTAAAAAATATGCCAAACGCGCTGTTATTTTAGAAACTATTGCGGCGGTACCGGGCATGGTTGCCGGTATGCTCAACCATCTAAAAGCGTTGCGTCGAATGCGTGATGATCAGGGATGGATACGTGAATTATTAGATGAAGCAGAAAATGAACGGATGCATTTAATGATCTTTCTGGATATCGCTAAACCGACTTGGATTGAACGTACCTTAGTCTTATTTGGACAAGGCATTTTCTTAATTATCTATACTTTTTTATATATTTTATCTTCAAAAACAGCGCATCGGGTGGTGGGATATTTTGAGGAAGAGGCCTGTAAAAGTTACAGCGAATTTTTAGAGAAAATAGATGCAGGGGAAGTCGAAAATGTGGCGGCACCTAAAATAGCAAAGGATTATTACGCGTTGGCTGATGATGCATGCCTGCGTGATGTGGTGCTATGTGTTAGAGAAGATGAAGCAAAACATCGCGACCGCAATCATGAGTTTGCAGATTCATTTGAAACGGGTGATCTGCCTTCTCATCAACAGTAATCCTAACCACCTTTATAGCCAGCCAAAGCAGTTAAATATGTAAATTTATTGGTTTGGCTTTATCACTTTGAATCAGATTATTATTAAATATGCCCTTCTATCCAGGCTTTTACTTCGGCAAAACGGTATTTTTCGAACACTGCAAAGCCGTTAACATTGCGGAGTTTCAGACGCGTAAAAACAGGTGTAGTTAATCCGCAAAAGAAACGTGCCAACAGCACCGAGGTGGTTTGGCTTCCTAATTTGCTGCGAATATCAACACTTAAGCCTTCAAAATCATATTCCGTTAGTGCAGTTAATACTGGAGTTGCAGGCATGGTAGCAGGACACCCCGCACAGACAGAGCAGTGACCGCAGGGCTGCTGTAAATTATTATCCGAGAAATAATGCGCGAGCTGCAGATTCAGGCACTGCTCACTGGCAAAGAAATTCAATAAAAAGTGAATCCGCTGTACTTCATTGCCTTCTTTCTCATTAAAACGCTCCACTAGCAGCTCACGTAAATTACCATTTAACGCCTTCTTGAAAACCCGATACACTTGGGTTATCTGCTTGCTCTGCAATTCAATCAGCCCCTGCTGATCAAGGTAGTCAATAGCAGTAATGACACGTTGGCGATCCGATGCGTAGAGTGACTGCATCTTTTCAAAATCAATGGTCGCCCAGGTTCTTGCCTTGTTGGAGCTTTGTAATATTGCCTGCACAAAATTATAACGCTCATTCTTAAAACGCCCCAGCAAGTCCTGTTCCGGTACTAATAGTTTGTATTTATATTCAGCATAATAACTGTAAGCGGGTTGCAGCAGACCTTCTAATTCTAAATAAACCAATAATGTTTTCAGGGTCAATAAACGGATATTCGATTCGCTAGAAAGGCTGTTCATGACCATCTCCCACTGCCCATTGGTTTGCCCTATTTCATTGAGTACAAAATCAATCGCACTGGCCTCCGGCGTGTCGGCATACACAAAATTTTCCAACGTATTAAGATTATTTTTATTGGCCAGCACTAAGCAATCTGCAGGTTGTCCATCACGCCCGGCACGGCCAATCTCCTGAGCATAATTCTCTATCGATTTAGGCAAATCGTAATGGACAACAAAACTAATATCGCTTTTATCAATCCCCATTCCAAAAGCAATGGTCGCAACGATCAAGGGTAACTCTCCGGACATAAACTGCTGTTGTATCGCTTGCCGTTGCTCACCGTTCATCCCTGCATGGTAAGCCTGAGCTTGAACACCTGACAAACTTAACTGCTTAGCAACCTCTTCGGCAGTTTTCTGCAGGGTCACATAAATAATGCCAGCTTGCTGCTTGCGTTCACCTAGCCAGGGCAGCAGAGTGCTGAGTTTATCGGCACTGCCAACACCTAATACCGACAAGTTTAGATTCGCCCGGTAGGATCCGGTCAGGGTAATATTATCCGGTTCAATAGCAAATTTATTGCCCATATCGGCGATCACTTTCTGTGTTGCCGTGGCCGTTAATAATAAGACTTGCGGAATATTAAATTCACGGCGGTATAAGGCCAGCTTCAGATAATCGGGTCGAAAGTTATGTCCCCATTCAGAGATACAGTGCGCTTCATCAACCACCAGCAGGGAAATAGGTATTTTCTTTAAAAACAAACGGAAACGTTCACTGTTTAATCGTTCCACCGAGATAAAAAGAATTTTCACCTGCCCGTCCGCAATTGCCTTATAAACCTGTGAGGATTCAGCCGGTGTTTGCAGGGAATGAATGCTCGCAGCGCTGATACCTTTACTCTGTAAAAATTCCAGTTGATCCTGAATCAAAGCAAGCAGCGGTGAAACCACTAAGGTTAAATGTGGCAGATGCAGTGCAGGGAGTTGATAACATAAAGACTTACCTGAGCCAGTTGGAAATATAGCAGCAGCACTGTGCCCTGCAAATAGAGCCTGAATCACCTCTTCCTGACCTGCTCTAAAGGTTGAAAAACCGAAATACTGCTGGAGTAACTGCAACATAAATAAACCTCTGATCAACTGAAGGCCCCTTTATAACACATCTCCAGATTACCTGAATATGTAGATTCAAATAGTTTAGGTATATAATCCCCTCTTCTTATTATTTATGATTAAAAACAGGTTAATAACTTAATGCGCACCCATGCTATCCAACAACTTTATCAGCACCGACTTGCCCAATCCACCCGCCCCTTTTTAGCCCGGGGATGCAAGGCAATACGTTGCGTAAACTGCATGTTATTACCTTACTTATGTATTTGTTCGATAAAAAAAACCGTCAATACAAACAGCGCATTTTTGCTGCTAATGTATGACGATGAAATATTAAAACCCAGTAATACCGGACGATTGGTTGCAGACTTAATCCCCGACACTTTTGCCTATATTTGGTCACGCACACAGCCTAATCAGGAACTTTTGGATTTACTGCAGGATTCCAAGTGGATGCCGATCGTTATCTTCCCAGCCGAGTACAGCACACCCGAACGTCTTTTGTCAGAATATCAGACACCCACTTACGGCAAGCGACCCTTGTTTATTTTATTAGATGCAAGCTGGGCTCAAGCGAAAAAAATGTTTCGTAAAAGTCCTTACTTAAATACCTTTCCAGTTTTATCTTTTTCACCTGCCACTGTGTCTCGCTATTTAATACGCAAAGCAGTTAAAAAAAATCAACTTGCAACGGCAGAAGTGGCCGGGTGCGTTTTAGACTTTATTGGAGAAACCGAAAATTCAACTATTATGAATCTGTTATTTGAAACCTTTACCGAGAACTATATATTAGGTAAGGAGCATAAAAAATTAACAGACAATGCGACCCAGTTTCGCCTGCAGAAAGCCTTAAAATATTAACCTGCCGACCCGTAGCTTTAGGGTTAAATGAGCACAGCCTTTTGCTGTAAGAGCACATGGAAAATGGCTAGCCTTCATTTCAAGCGCATCAATAAATAGAAAATGATTGGATTGGCTGCTCGTCGAATCTGGCATTTATTTGCTAAGTCACTTAGAAAAGATTTTCAAGTTGCTTTTCAAGTTAAGAAGGTTGAAGATTATGGACAAATACTATCCCTCTATCCGAGAATTTATATGTACAAAATTGCAGCATCAGATCTCGATGGTACGCTACTGACATCGGAACACCAGATCCTCCCCTTCACTAAACAGGTACTGACACAACTGCATAGCCAAGGCACTGACTTTATTTTTGCAACGGGCCGTCATCATGTTGATGTCGCACATATGCGCGAACTGCTGGGCATTCCGGCATTTATGATCACCTCCAATGGCGCGCGTGTGCACAACTGCGAAAATGAAATAATTTTCAAGCGAAATATAGCTCCGGAGGTCATTGCCGGCATGATTAAAATGCTGCAAAGTGATCAGGAGATTCAAATTCACCTCTACCGTAATGATGACTGGTTAATCAGCAAAGAGGACCCTAACAATCCCTGTACGCAGGAAAATTTTTCATATGGGCTATTTGATATAAACAATCCACCCTTGGAGAATATCGCTAAAATTTTCATAAAACACCAGGATCAAAACCACGAAAAACTGGTTATATGGGAAGATAAAATGAAAGCTGCATTTCCTGGCCAAGCCCATATCACTTTTTCTTCACCCAACTGCCTTGAAATGATGGGTGCCGGTGTTTCCAAAGGACATGCTCTTGACGCTATTGCTAAAATGAAAGGTTATGCATTAAAAGACTGTATCGCTTTTGGTGATGGCATGAATGATTTTGAAATGCTTTCTATGGCGGGAAAAGGATTAGTAATGGAAAGTGCACACCATAAAGTAAAAGCAGCCTTGCCGAGTAATGAGATCATAGGTCACTGTGATGATCAGGCCGTTGCTCATTATCTGGTCAAACATCTGCTCAAATAAGCGAGCTGATCTATTTTTTTACAGAGCGATGATTTAACTTTTTAAAGACAAGTATTCAAGTATAAAAACTTTTATCTGCTCAATATCATTGATATTTAATGCCGGCAGTGATGTTGCTAAGGGTTGATCCGAGGCAATCGCAATAATGCTTGAATCATGGGGGGAAAGTAAGGGTTTGCCCAAACTTGGCCGATGCAGCTCAATTTTGGCGAATTTTTCACTCCTAAAACCTTCAACTAATACTAAGTCTAAGTTATTAAGATCTAAAAAGTTTAACTGTTCCGTTAAATTAGGCTCAGTTTGTTGTAATCTCTCCTTAAAAATAATGCTTCGATAAGGTGATGCCAACACCACTTGGGAAGCACCGGCTTTACGTAAACGATAACTGTCTTTTCCAGGTTTATCCATTTCAATATCGTGGTGACTATGCTTAATCAAGCCTATATTGATCCCGTCCGCTATCAATAGTGGGATCAACTTTTCAATTAATGTGGTTTTGCCTGTGCCACTATAGGCTGAAAAGCCAAGAATCACTTTTGGAAAATTTTCTATCGAGTACATTTATAGCAGTTACCTTAAATTTGAATGTATTAGGATATTATGTTGCAGCGCTATTAACTTAGCTTTAAATTGGTAAAAACGAAACTATAACCATAGGTTATATAAAATATCAACGGATTGACTGACCAGCTCTATACAGATTTATTGAGCTCCATATTTAAATAATACCAGTCTAAAGACCCTTTTGGAGAAACAATGATCGCCCCTTACATTGATGAATTTTTAATGCTCAGCTTAGTGCACTTTCTCGCCGTTATTGCACCAGGGCCAGATTTTGCCGTGGTGATCCGTCAAAGTATCAGCTGCGGCCGTAAAAGCGCACTAATCACCAGTTTAGGCATAGGTACAGGTATTTCAATACACGTACTTTATACCTTACTCGGTATAGGTTTTATTATTACACAATCGGAAACGGCCTTGATGGTCGCTAAAATTGCCGGTGCGCTATACCTGAGTTATATCGGCTTTAATATGCTGCTTAGCAAACCTCAACAGCAGACAGATGTTAAAGTGGTCATTGATACAGACTCAAATCACCACAAAGGCGCTTTTATGCTGGGATTTATGACCAATTTATTAAACCCTAAAGCGACCCTGTTTTTTTTGGCGATCTTTACTGCGATCGTCAGTACTGATACCCCCTTAGCCGTACAAAGTATCTATGGGCTTTGGATAGCACTGACCACTGCATTGTGGTTCTCGCTAGTATCATTATTTTTCTCCCAACAGAGTGTGCGGACAAAATTTGTTCGCCACGGTTATATTTTTGAACGGCTGATGGGGGGAATATTACTGTTATTTGCCGCAAAACTCGCTTTGCTGCTGTAGCTGATGATCAGCCACACATTAATAAATGGATAGAGCAGATGCACCAAGTATGATCATACTGCACTAATTAGATCCAAATCAAATTTTTATTGATTGTTTTTTGAACTTTACAAAAGAATTACAATATTGTTAAGTCGATCCCAAAAACAAACTATTCCTTTATTTTACAATGCATTAAAAATAAATTTTGTTAATCTGTCGGCAATTTGTTATTAGTTGGCGCAATTTTTGCTTTATAACAATAATGGAACGGAAAAAATTGTCATTTAGAACAATAAAAAACCACCATTTTCTACTGCCGACGCAAGAATAGACTGTTATCAAAGGACTTTGTGTAACAGAATTTAATTATAAAAAAAGGGAAATAATCATGACTATGAATAAAGCAATCCTACCTGCAATCATTTCTGCATTACTTGCAACGTCAGCACAAGCAGCAACACTTTATCAAGTTGCAGATACAACGGTAAAAATGTCCGGTGAACTCGATGCTTATTACAAAGTTTTCGACTCAGAAGGTACTTCTGTTGGCACAACAGACGAGAATGGTATTCTTAGCACTTGGGCTAACGTGCAGCTTGATCTCTCTACTAAAATTTCTGATAGCGTAACCGCTATGGGCTCTTTTGAAGTTGAAGGCGATAACGGCGAAGCATTTAAGGTTGATGATGCCTGGATGGGTGTTACCGGTAACTTTGGTACCTTTAAAGTAGGTGAAACGGGCAGTTCATACGCGCTGCTGGAAAAAACAGAACTGTCTAACGAATTAGATGAATATGACGCGATTTACTCTGATTCAGAAGGTACTGGTAATGCGGTTCGTTACCAAAAAGCTATTGGCCCTGTGGATCTGTCTGCTAACTACTCTTTCGTAGAGGGTAATGGCAATGATAATTACGCATTGTCTGCTGACTATGCAGTAGAAAACTTCACTATCGGTGCAGCTTACCTTAATGGCGACGATACCGAGTCAATGGGTGTTTCTGCTTCCGTCGTGGTCGATGCTTTCTATGCAGCGTTGACTTACACTGACAATGATGATGCAGCTATCCTCAATCTTACATCTGAAGATTTCACTACCACAGCCCTATCAGCATCTTATGCCTTTGCTCCTGCAACGCTATACGGTTCGTACCAAATGGTAGATATCGACAATAATGATGATATCAATCACTGGTATGCGGGTGTTTCTCGCGACGTGACTGCAAATATCACTGCATTCGTTGAATACAGCGACACAGACGCAGATGACCTTGCTCAAGCATCACTGCTTGTTGCCGGTATTTATTACGCATTCTAATCTGTAAAACAGTGTTCTAAATATAGTTTTAAAATGTAAAACCAGTGCTAATTTAGCACTGGTTTTTTTTGCCTTTTAACACACACTAAAGCGCTCTGCGCTGGTTGCGACAAGTCTGTTTGTGGGTTATTGTCGCCCTGTTGTCATCTGAATTTGGAATCGAAAAATGAAAAAACTTCTCTTATTTATTCTGCTGCTGCCCGGGCTGGCAGGCGCTTATACACTTGAGACGGTGCAGGGTATTAATGTCTATACTGTTAATGATGAAAAAGTATCCTCTGGTCCTTATCAGCTTATTAAAGGTCAAAATCAAATTGCGGTCAGGTTTGATGGGAAATTAAGAGAGCAAGGGCAAAAAGAACATTTTCAGTCTAAACCCTATCTATTAACTTTTACAGCTAAGGCGGATCTCCAACTGATCATGGTATCCGACAGATATAAAGCCGTCGTAGCGGCAGAGCAGCAAGGCCTGCCGATTTTCCGCGCGAAGTCAGATGCGAAGCATATAGAGCAAATACTTTTACCAGCCCAGTCCAAAGGCATGCCTTATGCTGATATTGCCGGGTTAGTCAGCCATTATAATGAAAAAAATGGCCTCTATTTTGCTGACGGACATTTGCAAAAATTATCCACAACCCAAGTCAGTAAGCAGAAAACAGCCGAACAAAGCAAGGTTGTTGCGCAGTTGAAATACTGGTACTCCAAAGCAACAGCAGAAGAACTTGCAGCTTTTGAAAAATGGGAAAAAGCACAGTAAGCTTAATGAAACGGGCGGGAGTAAAACGTCTTTTACGCTTTAGGGTCTGACGCCAAGTTGTTTTCAGATACAACCTCTAAAAGTTGTTTTCAAATACCACCTCTAATTTTGTCCAATTTACTGAAGGCCTGGAATCAGCATCTTCAGTAAATTGTGATTATCCCTTCTACGGCACATTCACACCCTTTGATGCGACCCAAACACGATACCACTGTTCCGTATTCATTTTCAGGGTTAACGCATTCGCGGTATCGTTGACACGTTTAATATTACCTGTCCCTAATAAGGCCAGCGGATTTGATGGGTGTTTTAATACCCAGGCATAAATCACCTGATCAATTGAATCTGCACCTAACTCTTCAGCAAGTTCAGACAGGGTTGTACGTAAACGTTTGGCCTGCTGCGTTTGAGCACTGAAAATAGTGCCACCGGCTAAACATGACCATGCCATTGGACGCACCCGATACTGCTGCAGCTGATCTAAGGTGCCATCCGCCACAACATCAAAATTGATCGGGTTAAATTCAACCTGATTAGTTATAAGTGCTGCAGGCAAACGAGATTGTAATAAATCAAACTGCGAAGTTGTAAAATTGGACACCCCAAAGTGTTTCACTTTACCACTCTGTTTTAGTTCATTAAATGCCTCGGCCACCTGGTCCGCATCCATCAAAAAATCAGGCCGGTGCACTAACAATGCGTCCAACTGCTCGACCCCTAAACGTCGTAAAGAGTTTTCTGTCGACGCTAAAATACCTTGTTTACTGCAGTCATAATGAGAAACACGTTTTTCAGTATCACTGCTCGCAATACCATTAATGCCAAATTTTGAAACAATTTCAATTTGCTGTCTAATGGAAGGATCGAGCTTTAATGCCTCGCCAAATAAAATTTCGCAGTGTCCCGCATCATAAATAGCCGCGTGATCAACCGTGCTGATCCCCATTTCGATATGCTGCTTAAGAAAGCTTAAGCGCGCCTGCTTATCCATATTCCATGAACCAAGGCGCCAGTAACCCTGAACAAGTTGCGAAAATTCGGGCCCATCGGGCGCCATCAATACCTTGTTAACTATACTCATATATACTCCAGAAAAAACAGAACAGACAAAAATTCGTCAGCTATTCTAGCACTTTCAATTTTGGGAAGAATTTATTGCTCGGTCTGATTTGTAACAAAACCTAACATTGGGTGCTACAGACACAAAAAAAGGGCTATCGCCCTGTTAATCTTTATTGAACGACTTAGTCAGGCTGACTTTATTTTTGGGGTTAACATCTATTATCAAATAGAATTATTTGCCAATTAGCAGTGTAAAGCATCTATAACAGTATTTCACAGTTCCCTTTAATGCCTAACTTTAGGGTGCATAGATTTTTGCCTTGCACTTAGTTAGAACGCATAACGTACACCTATCGCTGCGCTCAAAGCAAAACGTAATTCCTCTTTTTCTTCTTTGTAGCCTATATTTGGAGAGATCTGTGCAAAGACATCAAATTGTGGAGCAAAAGGCAGCGTCAAACCGAGTGGCGCGCGTAAACCAAAAACATCATCATGATGCCACTTATAAAATGCACCGCCCCCCAGATAATAATTAAAGGGTATCTTTTGGGTAAATATACCCTTTTTAAGCAAATAATCGCCACTAATACCATCATTACCAACAAAGCCATTGAGATTATTAAATTGCCCCGCAAGACCAAATCCCTGATCAAAACCAAAGCCAACTTTAGCTTTGTTTGCCGCATTTGCTGACGTCACTACTGATAATAAGCTTAGCGTGCAGATCAACATCATGATTAATTTTTTCATTTTTATTCCCCGTTAAAAAATGTTTTATTCTATTGCAGACAGATTAAATTCGGGCTCTTATTTATCTAGCGCATCATCCATTTTGACACTCTTTTTTAAATTAAAAATACGGCTAACGCCCATAACAATTAATATATTAGCACTTTTTTAACACACCACCAGTCAAGCAGATAAGCCCGTTGGAATAGTTTTAAAAAATCATCAAGGATTTGCTTACAGACCTCATAAATCTTCGTATAATAGTGCCTCTAATCAACCCAAGCCCTGAATTTACGTTTCAGTTAGCTACGAGGAAAATCCATGTCAAATACAGTCGTCTGTGCGTTATATCGCTTTGTTACTTTAGACAATTACCAAGAAATTCAAGCACCATTATTAAAGAGCATGCAAGACAACAATATAAAAGGCACTTTATTGTTAGCTCAAGAAGGAATCAATGGCACGGTGGCCGGAAGCCGCGAAAATATTGATACACTGATTGCCTGGGTAAAATCAGATCCAAGATTGAATAAGCTCACCACCAAAGAATCTTTTACCCCGGAAAACCCCTTTTATCGAACTAAAGTTAAGCTCAAAAAAGAGATAGTAACCATGGGCGTTGAGGGTATCGATCCGAAAAAAACGGCCGGTAGTTATGTTAAAGCAAAAGATTGGAATGCTTTAATCAGCGATCCCGATGTACTTTTAGTCGATACGCGTAACGATTATGAAATCAGTATTGGTACCTTTAAAAATGCCGTAGACCCTAAAACGACCAACTTCAGAGAGTTCCCGCAATACGTCAAAGATAACTTGGATCCTGCCGTCAATAAAAAAGTAGCGATGTTTTGTACGGGTGGCATTCGCTGTGAAAAATCCACTGCTTATTTAAAAGAACAGGGTTTTGATGAGGTTTATCACCTTGAAGGCGGGGTATTAAAATATCTTGAAGAAGTGCCGCAGGAAGAAAGCATGTGGCAGGGTGAATGTTTTGTCTTTGATAATCGAGTCTCGGTAAATCACCAGCTGGAAAAAGGCCAATATGACCAATGCCATGGCTGCCGTTTACCCATTACTGAAGCCGATAAAGAATCCGATAAATATCAGGAAGGTATTTGCTGCCATCAATGCCATGAGCACATAACTGTTGAACAAAAACAGCGTTTTGCACAACGAGAAAAACAGGTGATTTTAGCCAAACAACGCGGACAAACCCATATCGGCAACGACGCTGTTGCCCAATTGAAGAATAACCGTATTAAAAAACAAGCGGTTAAACAAGCACAAAGAGTCAAAGCGAATAAATAACAGCTCAACGCTTGGCATAGCAAACGGCAAACGAAAAAAACCGCAACAAGTGCGGTTTTTTTAAAT
>JBLHWW010000033.1:0-24611 GCA_047629075.1 Psychromonas sp.
GAAAATGCGTTGGCTAATTTACGCTCTGAGGGTATTTTTTGCCTTGCGGGCAACCGTCCACTGTCAATTTGTTCAACAATTGTTTCTTTGATTTTTAAATACTGCACGGTTTTTCCTTTAATAAAATCATTCTGACCAAGTTAATCAACAGGCCATTCTGATCGATCATTTTGCCCGCCAACCCTGAGTGCTTTTTTCAAAAAACTTATAAAGCAATAAATGCACTATTTTAGCCGACAGAGCAGCGCACATAATCATTACCGCCATAGCTGCGGCCGAGCCTGTTTGCCCCGCATCACTCATATTTAATACCGACACCGATGCCGGTATAGTGTCCGTTGAATAGAGAAAAATAACCGCCGAGGTGGTGGTTAACGCATTAATAAAAAGATACGCCGCAATGTCTAATACGGCAGGTAAACATACCGGCAGGGTCACTTTATAAAACAATTTATATTGCGGTAACTTAATCGATGCAGCGCTGGATTCTAACTCCACGGGCAATTGCTTAAGTGCGGTGACGGCCGTCATGTGCCCTACCGTGTAATAGTGAATAACCGTATTAAGCGCTAATAATAACATTGAACCATATAGTATATTTAAGGGATTATCGATATGGTTGAAAAAGAAAATATATCCCAATCCCAGTACCATACCTGGAATAGCCATTGGCAACAGACTTAACATTTGCAGGATACGGCGAAGCACTGTAAAAGAACGACTTTTCTCCATGGAATAGGCACCAACAAAGATTAATAGTGTACCTATTAAGGCTGTCCAACTACCCAACTGCAGAGAGTTCCAAAATGGGCTCCAGCCGTAAGCGCTCATCTCGGCAAAGTTATAATGGTTAAAAGATAGCGCCTTATTCCAGGGCCAGAAAGTCACTAGGGAGCCATAAACCGCCATGCCTAAAATAATTAAAACCATCAATGAAATCAGTAAACAATAGATAAAACAGATACTGTCCCGAAGTGGCTGAGGGGATGGTTGATAAGGCACTGAGCGGCTATCAAAGAGATTTTGCTGCTTTTTTTGTACCCAGCGATCCA
The DNA here is from genome assembly GCA_047629075.1 of Psychromonas sp. GTDB lineage: Bacteria > Pseudomonadota > Gammaproteobacteria > Enterobacterales > Psychromonadaceae > Psychromonas. The sequence goes on from JBLHWW010000033.1 coordinate 1,053, forward strand.
CAACAAAGGCTAATAATGCTGGTAATAACAGAAGTAAACTGACCACCGCCGCCATCGAAAAATTTTGCTGACCCACCACTTGTTTAAAAATATCCGTGGCTAAGACGTTATAACTCCCTCCAATCACCTTAGGTACACCAAAATCACAGATAACCAAGGTAAAAACAACAATCAAAGTGCTGATTAAGCCATATTTTGCCGCGGGCAAAGTAATCACAAAAAAAGTTTTAAAAGATGATGTTTTTAAGGCTTTGGCACTTTCATAAAGCCGTGCATCGGAAGTACTCAGTGAGGTACTGAGGATCATTAACGCATGAGGAAAAGTCCAGAAAACCAGTCCTATTGAAATACCGATAAATCCATAGACCGAATTACCTAATAACAATTCTTTTGCAATACCTTGATTACCAAATAAAAAAATCAAACTGATCGCGGGTAATAAAGAAGGTGCTAAAATGGGAGCCATGCCTAACACTTTAAATAAACCCTTAAACGGCATACATGAACGGGTTAAAGCAAAAGCATAAAAAAAGGCCAAACTGCCCACAATTACAGTAACCACAATGCCCAAGGTAAATGAGTTTTTAACCGAGAACCATAAAGCCGTAGATGAAAAGTATAAAAGAAAATTTGCCACGCCCACAAACTGTCCATCACTATTCAAAATACTGCTGCTTAATATCGATAATAAAGGGGCAACAACAAAGAGCAGCAGTCCGCCCGTGAGTAGTAGCAGTATTAAAAGCAGAATAATCTGCTCGCGGCTCACCCGCTTAAAATAAGTATTGATAAGGGAAGGCTGCGCGACAGCTTTAAGTGCCGTATCTATTACATTCATAAATAAATTCCTAAGCGGCGACCACTTCAGGCTTGCTTTTATAGGTTGGTGAATAAGTGCGTATTTGGGTGGTATCGATGGCCAAATTGCGTGTTTGTTGTGATTTCAAATTTAGTTTTCTGGCTTCTCGTACGGGCACGTTAACGTAAATGCTCGGTGCCGATAATTCATCCCACAATTGGCATTCCACCTGATAATAAGCGCCCTGAAATTCGATACATTGAATTTTAACTGAAATACTGTTTTCACTCTCAGAGCAAAAATATAAACATTCCGGGCGAATAGCAAGATCCACCAGACCACTATTAATCCCCTTAATGGGGGTGTTTTCTGGAATCTTTAATAGACTCTCTCCAATTCTGATCAGCGATTTGTTAATAATTGAAGCTGAAATAAAGTTCATGGTGCCAACAAAGCTGGCAACAAAACGCGTTGCAGGTTGTTCATAAATTTCCTGCGGAGACCCAATTTGCTCAATCACGCCTTGGTTCATTACGACAATACGATCCGCCATCGCTAATGCTTCTTCCTGATCATGTGTCACCATTACCGAGGTGATGCCTAATTTTTTTTGTAACCGGCAGATTTCTTCACGTAAATAAGTACGCACCTTTGCATCTAAGGCTGACAGTGGTTCATCTAATAATAATAATCCCGGTGATAATGCCAATGCACGCGCTAATGCTACTCGTTGTTGTTGTCCGCCCGAAAGCTGGTTAGGGTATTGATTTGCAAAGTCAGTCAGTCCTACCATTGCAAGCCATTTATTAACTAAATTAATGCAGTCATAATTAGAGTGACCCTGATTCTTTAAACCCAGTGCAATGTTATCCTGCACCGTTAAATTAGGAAAAAGCGCATAGGATTGAAAAACAATGCCAAAATCTCTTTTTTCTGGCGGTAAATGGGTGATATCAGTACCTGCTTGAACCATAAGGCCGGAAGTCACCTCTTCTAACCCCGCAATACAGCGCAGTAATGTGGTTTTCCCACAACCCGACGGGCCTAAAAAACACACAAATTCGCCTTCTTTAATGCTAAAAGATATTTTCTCCAGTGCAGTAAATTGGCCAAATTTTTTGACGACATTGTCGATATTAAGATATGTTTGCATAATAAAAACCTGACTATTAATAAAAATAATAATGCACTTATTTCTTTGGATCTAAAAAAATAAGGAGGTTAACCTCCTTATTTTTTGGGATGACTTAACTTCTTGGTTCTGATTTGCTATCGAATTTTTCAGACCATGTTTTTAACACTTGTGCTCGCTGCTCGCCCATGCGCGCAAAATCCATTTTTGCCATCACGGGTTTAACATTAGGGAAGTTTTTGACTTCTTTATGCACGTCTTTATGTCCGACCACAGGGTAAACTTCTATATATAATTCATTCGCTTGTTTGGAAACAGACCAGTCAACAACACGTTTAGCTGCAGCATTGTCTTTTACTAAACCCACCGCTTCTGATTCCCAACCAATGCCCTCCGGCGTCACTAATGTCAGAGGGGCACCTTGTGTTTTTAGCTTAGTGCCGCGACTTGCCATTGAAATACCAATAGCCACTTCGCCCATACCTGCCTGCACACAAGGTTTTGAACCCGAATGCGTATAATGAGAGATATTTTTATCTAATTCTGTCATATAGTTCCAGGCTTTTCCTTCACCCATATTTTGTAACCATGCTGATACCTGCATATAACCCGTACCCGATGAGGCTGGATTTGGCATAGCGATATGACCTTTATAGACAGGTTTTGTTAAATCATCCCATGATGTTGGCAGTGGTAAGTTGTACTGTTCAGCCACAATATCGTTAAAACAAATTGCATTAAAAAAGGCATCATTACCAAACCAGGCTTGATCCGACTGAGGATCATTTAACGACGGATCTAACGAGGCCAGGCCTTTTGGTGTATAGGTTTTTAAGATGCCTTCAGTTTTTAATAAAGCCATTGAAGATCCTGCGAGTCCCCAGACGACTTCGGCACGGGGGTTATTCTTTTCGGCTAATAATTTTGCGGTCATAATACCCGTTGAATCACGTACCCATTTGATAGATATATCCGGATTATCATTTTCAAAAGCGTTTTTATATTTTGCTAAAAGGTCTGTTTCAAATGCCGTATAAACCGTTACATTCTGTGTGGCATAACTATTTACAGCGCATAATGCCAACGCTGCAGCGAGTGTTGTTTTTATCAAACGAGTTTTCATTTTAATCTCCAGGTTCTTAATAAGTCGTGCACCAATTGGTATGTACCAGTTTCAAGGCCTAACTGTACAGCCCGTTTGTGACAGAATTATTAAATAAATATGATAGCGTTATTTATAGCAACAGCCCCTTTATAAATAGCAAACTGCAAATATTAAGCTTTTGTTAAACCTGCTGTCTCACTCTTTACCAAGGTGTTTTTTAGTATTAAAGTAATAGATAATTCTGGTCTATACCAAAAAACAAAATAAAAAGAGGCATTATGAGAAATGAATATTTACTACTAACTCCCGGGCCGTTATCAACCTCTAAAACGGTGCGTAATGCCATGCTTAAAGATCGGTGTACTTGGGATGATCAATATAATAAAGAAATTGTTGAAGTAATTAGGAATAAACTGGTAAAGCTTGCCACCACGCAAAAAAACTATACCTGCGTTTTAATGCAGGGCTCAGGCACAGCGTCCGTTGAAGCGACCATCGGCAGTGTTATCCATAAAAAAGGCAAATTATTAGTCATTGATAATGGCTCCTATGGGGCAAGAATGGCCGAAATTGCGCACTATCTTGCGCTTGACTGTGTTGTGCTTGCGCCTGGTGAAAAAGTTCAGCCTGATTTACAACTGCTTGAAAGCACGCTGCTTAATGACCCGAAGATCACTCATGTTGCCATGGTGCACTGCGAAACCACCACGGGAATATTAAATCCCCTTGAAGATTTTTGTCGCATTGCTAAAGCCCATAATAAGGTCACTATTGTCGATGCTATGTCCAGTTTTGGTGGCATTGAGATGGATATTGGGCAATTGAATATCGATTTTATGATTAGCTCTGCCAATAAATGCATTCAAGGTGTGCCCGGGTTTGCTTTTGTGATTGCTAAACAGAGTGTTTTACAGGAATGTAAAGGGTTAGCCCGTTCACTGACCTTAGATTTATATGCTCAGTGGCAATGTATGCAGGAAAATAATGGTAAATGGCGATTCACCTCACCCACCCATACAGTACGTGCATTTTATCAAGCCTTGCTGGAATTAGAAGAAGAAGGCGGCATTCGAGAGCGTCAGCAACGTTATATCACTAACCAAAAAAAATTAGTAACAGGCATGCGTGAATTAGGCTTTAAAACACTTTTACCCGATGCTCTACATTCACCTATTATCACTTCATTCCATTCTCCAAGCTCACCTGAATATGACTTCAAACGTTTCTATACGTTATTAAAAGCAGCGGGTTTTGTGATTTACCCGGGCAAAGTATCCAATGCTGATTGTTTCCGTATTGGTAATATTGGCGAGGTTTATCCTGAAGATATTGATAAGCTAATGATTGCCATAAAGAATGTTATTTACTGGCAAGTCGCTGTATGAATAAAGTCATGCCTGATAAGGCACATCTGCGCAGTGAAGGGGATATTAATACCACAAAAGCCAGGCAAGACTGGCAACATAAACAGCAGCATCAACGGACAAAAACACTGCTAAAGCGGGATGCAGATGTATTTTTACATCAGGCCATGTCAACACCCTGCTTAAACAGTCTAGAGTCAGCTGAAGGTATTTATATCACCGACAGCAGTGGTCATTCCTATATGGATTTCCATGGCAATAATGTCCATCAATTAGGTTATGGTCACCCCGTATTGATTGAAAAAGTAACCAAACAAATAAGCCAATTACCCTTTTCACCGCGGCGTTTTACTAATGAAACGGCCATTGAATGCGCTGAAAAGCTCAGTGAGATTTGTGGTGGTGAGTTAAACCGGGTGTTATTTGCCCCCGGTGGCACTTCGGTGATTGGCATGGCATTAAAACTGGCGCGCTATATTAGTGGAAATTATAAAGTAGTTTCCCTTTGGGATTCCTTTCATGGCGCATCACTGGATGCGATTTCAGTCGGGGGAGAAGCCTGTTTTCGAGAAGGAATGGGCCCATTAATGGCTGGCGTTGAGCGTATTCCACCCCCTGTTACCTACCGTGGTGCACTGGCCAGCCCCGATGGTAGTGATCTACATTATGCGGATTACCTTGAATATGTGATTGAAAAAGAAGGCGGTATTGGGGCCTTTATTGCAGAAGCGGTGCGAAATACCGATGTGCAGGTGCCAAGTAAATCTTACTGGAAACGTATTCGTGAGATTTGTGATAAACATAATGTGTTATTAATTATCGATGATATCCCTAACGGCATGGGACGCAGCGGCCACTGGTTTACCCATCAGGCATTTGATATTGAACCCGATATTCTTTGTATCGGTAAAGGCTTAGGGGGTGGTTTAGTGCCGATGGCAGCGATGATAACCAAAGATAAATACAATACCGCCACCCATATTTCTCTGGGGCATTATACCCATGAGAAAAGCCCTATTGGTTGCGCAGCCGCACTTGCTACCATCCAAATCATTGAACAGGAAGAACTGCTCAGTCAAGTTAAGCTGCATAGTTTATATATTGAGCAACGTTTATTAAAACTTAAGGAAGACCACCCTTTAATTGGTGATATCCGCGGTATTGGTTTGCTCTGGGCGGTGGAATTAGTGACCGATAAAGAGACTAAAACCCGCGCATTTGATCAAGCCGAAGCCCTTTTATACGAATGTTTAGCACAAGGACTTAGCTTTAAAATATCCCAGGGTAATGTGATCCAGCTCAGCCCTCCCCTTATTATCAGTCACACACAATTACAGAATGCTCTTGATCTCTTTGAACAAGCCCTTAAGAAAATAACTCAGGATTCACATTATGAAAAATGCTATGAACAGCACCATAAATAACAGCATAAATAACACACAAGCAAACTCCCCTATTGAAGCTGTCATCTTTGATTGGGCCGGTACTATTGTCGACTTTGGCTCATTTGCACCGACCACTATTTTTGTGGAATCTTTCCAAAAAGAGTATGACTTTGCCATTACCCTGCAGGAAGCACGTGTACCTATGGGACTGGGGAAATGGGATCATATTCAAGCGGTGGGTAAATTGCCGAGTGTAGCGGCCCGCTGGCAGGCACAGTTTGGTAAAGCCATGGACAATGCCGATATTGATCAAATCTACAATACTTTTATTCCCCTGCAAAAAGTCAAAGTGGTTGATCATGCCAACCCTATTTTAAATGCACTTAATGTGGTGAGTGATTTAAAAAAGCAGGGTATAAAAATCGGCTCCTGCAGCGGTTATCCACGTGCCGTAATGGATGTATTGATTCCTGCTGCTGCCGAAAAGGGTTATTCACCCGATTGTGTTGTGGCTACTGACGATTTACCTTATGGTGGCCGACCAGCGCCTCATATGGCCCTTAAAAATGTTATCGAACTTGGGGTTAACAGTGTAAAAAACTGTATTAAAGTGGACGATTCAACACCGGGTATTGAAGAAGGTCATAATGCAGGTATGTGGACGGTGGCACTTTTATTATCAGGAAATGAAGCGGGATTAACGGCACAAGAATATCAACGGGCCAGTGTACAGACCTTAGATAAAGCGCGTGAAAAAGCACGTTTAATTATGAAAAAATCTAATCCACATTATTTGATTGATACTATTAACGATTTACCTGCTGTAATTAAAGAGATTGAATTACGTTTAATCAAAGGTGAGCGTCCATAACTATTATTTCTTAACCCTTAACATTAAATTTGAGGGCTGAACTAAATTAGCCCTCTAAAATTTGAGATAAGAGCTGTTTTTTGTCGGTATTCGATCTTTGTCATAATCTTTTAGCATTTGCTGAAGGAATTAATTTGTAAAACAGGTTTAATGTATTTGTAAGACGATCTGAATGTAGCAAAATTCGTCGCACTATGAAATTGAATATCCTTATCCCAAATATCTTGAAAGAGAACTGATCCTTCAGCACACACCTCCGCCACTTTACCGGTTAGATTTCATTCTACGAACAGAATATAAAACAGCAGCAAGAAGCATCATTATAACCGTTTCAAAGGGGCCCATAGCCCCGCCACCTGAATAACCTTCACGGTGTACAAGGTTAACCTGCTCAGGGTTTTGTTTGATTTTATCTTTAAAATTTTCCAGCTGTACGGTGAGATTTGCAACCATATTGATGGTGGCATCTTCAAAGCTATTAATACTATCCCGTCGTAATTCTTCACTAAGGTTTATTGCGGTTGAACGACCCTTTACATTACTGGTTCCGGGCGCTCTAAAGAGCATACTCTTACTCTGAATGTCATATACCGCGGTATCTAACAGGGTACTAGTATCATTTTTCTCACCTGACACTATATATGCCCCAACTAGCGTCCAGTAGGTTAATGACAATAAACCTTGGTCAGTAAATTGAACCTGATCATATGAAACCAGGGCAATCACATCAATTCCATACATGGTTTTTATTTGTGCCAGATTTGTAAAACCACCACCAGCCGTGAGGTATGCTGATGGGATAACTTCTATATCACTAACAAAATCATGCTTTTTAAAGTTATCTGCAACTTTTTTAAGGAGATTGGTTTTATTGGCTTCAGTCAGTACACTCCCCCCCACAACGCCTGACCAGATATTAATGCCTCTAGATCTGGGCGATTGCTCAGGTACAAAGGCTATTCCTACTTTTATCGGGATATTGAGCGTCGGGATTGAAGGCTGTGCAACGATTGTCAACTCTTTCGGATAGAGATAATCTACAACACTACTTTTTGTACTCGTCTGTTGCCCTGCACATCCGGTCATCAAAACCGTTACCACGATCCAAATCGACTTTCTATAATTTATGCTCATATTGATACCCTTCAGCTGCTATACAAATGGAAAACCTCGTTAACAGCTCTATGCATCGGCTATTAACGACTATCTTTTTTAGCATCCAATCACCAAAAAACTGCTTTTTAATTCTCCATGCCAATTTTTATAACTGCTCAGCATGATTAAGGATTATTTATCAGTAAATTTTCCCAGCCGAGCATGCAGGCTCGAGGTATCCCAACGACTTCCACCCATGCCCTGCACTTCACCATAAAACTGATCAACCACTGCTGTCACTGGTAAGTTTGCTTTATTGTGGCGTGCTTCATTAAGCGTAATAGCTAAATCCTTGCGCATCCAGTCAACCGCAAAACCAAATTCATAGCTATTGTCAATCATTGCCTGATGACGGTTCTCCATTTGCCACGACTGCGCCGCACCTTTAGAGATAACATCAATGACTTTATTGACATCAAGATCGGCACACTTGGCAAAATGAATCCCCTCAGCCAGGCCCTGCACTGCACCGGCAATACAAATTTGGTTAACCATTTTAGCCAGCTGACCGCTACCCACATCACCAATCCGTTCTGCACAGCGGGCATAGGCATCAATAACCGGGCGCACTTTATCAAACACCGCGCTGTCACCGCCAATCATAATGGTTAAAATACCCTTTTCGGCACCCACCTGACCACCGGATACCGGCGCATCGAGAAATTTTTTGCCCTGCTCAGCACAGGTAGCCGCCAACTCGCGAGCAATATCAGCTGATGCAGTGGTATGATCGACTAATATAGCACCGCTCTTCATTCCTGCCAGGGCGCCATCTTCACCCAAAACAACGGCGCGTAAATCATTGTCGTTGCCAACACAGCTAAACACAATTTCAGCGTCTTGAGTGGCTTCACGCGGCGTCAGACCGATTTTGCCCTGATATTGTTGCTGCCACTGCTGTGCCTTGGCTAATGTGCGGTTATAGACACACACATCATGGCCCGCTTGTTTTAATAATCCTGCCATCGGGTAACCCATAACGCCTAAGCCGATAAATGCAACCTTCATGATAATGCCCCTTTCTAGAATAAATGAGTGATTAAAAGTGATAAATAGTCATGGAAATATAAAAGGCTAAAATGCGCAATATTCAAACCTTTTATTGATGAAATTAATATTATGCTTGGTGAAATCGGCATGTTATTTTTTAACTTAAAAATGAGATAACAAAAAGTAATTGATTAATCTAAGGATATTGATGGTTACACTCAAAAGTGAGCGTCAATAGGTTTTATTTTGCATTAATACTGCGCAAAGTTTTGTGCCTATCGCATAGATTATCCACCTGTTTTTCGTATACTCTAATGATCAAATAAAATATTTCATTGGAGAGTAAATGCGGTCACACTGGTTAATTTTCACGATACCATGGCGTTGATACTGACTGCAGCAACGCTCAAGGATGCAACTCGAGTACAGGCCACTTATCCGCAAGTAGAAAAAACGGCCATAGAAGTTGAAGCCAACAATATCAAAATTCAGGCTATCCGCAGCAATCTGGAAACATTATTCAACCCCGCCAAAAACGGCTCGGTTGAATAGCTGACAGCACTGGATGAAAAGCTCAAAAGCAGTTTTGTGAAGGTCTATCTGCAGCGCTGCTAAATGGGCGCCCTCCAAAAAAACTGCTTAAGGATCAACAATAACCAAGGGGGATATGGTTATTGCCCTAAAGTTGCCGCCGTTGAGCAGCTGATAAAATCAGCTCAACGGTTAGGCATCATAGGTTGTTGAAGCGGTATTTCCGCCCTGTCCGGTCCAGTTGGTATGGAAAAACTCTCCGGGTTTTTTATCTACCCTTTCATAGGTATGTGCACCAAAATAGTCTCGCTGCGCTTGGATCATATTCGCAGGTGATTTTGCTGTTGTATAACCGTCCAGAAAAGACAATGCCGAGGTCATGCATGGCATAGGTAATCCAGTCTGAAAAGAGGTGGCGGCAATTTTTCGCCAGGCTGGCATGCAGCGTTCTAAAATATTTTTAAAGTAGGGATCTAAGACCAGAAAATCTAATTCGGGTTGCGCTGCAAAAGCATCACGAATATTGCCTAGAAATGCACTGCGTATAATACAACCACCGCGCCACAGCAGTGCTACGTTACCATAATTAAGATCCCAATTATTATCTTCCGATGCCTGCTTCATCAGCATAAAACCCTGCGCATAGGAAATTATTTTACTGGCAAGCAATGCATCATGTAATGCAGCTATCCATTGCTGTTTATCGTCATGAATTTCGCCAATCGATTTATTGAATAGTTTTTGTGCGGCTACACGCTGCAGCTTTAACGCAGACAAACAACGGGCAAAGACAGATTCAGTGATCAAGGTTAACGGAATACCAGCATCTAATGCGTTTATTCCCGTCCATTTACCTGTTCCCTTTTGCCCCGCAGTATCCATTATTTTTTCAACCAGAGGATTCCCATCGATATCCTTATAAGCCAAAATATCTGCAGTTATTTCAACTAAGTAGCTATTTAACTCGGTTTTATTCCAATCCTTGAACGTCGCCTGCATCTCTTCGTGAGGCATCCGTAAAACATCCTTCATAAAATGGTAAGCTTCGCTAATTAACTGCATATCACCATATTCGATGCCGTTGTGAATCATTTTAACAAAATGACCCGAGCCGCCATGACCAACCCAGTCACAACAGGGCTCACCTTGATCTGTTTTTGCGGAAATTCCTTGAAAAATAGCTTTAATAGCAGGCCATGCCTGTACATCTCCTCCGGGCATAATTGAGGGCCCATAGCGAGCCCCCTCTTCCCCACCGGAGACACCTGCACCGACATAATGTAAATGCAGTTTGCTTAACTTCTCAACACGGCGGTTGGTATCGATAAAATTGGAATTGCCGCCGTCAATAATAATATCGCCTTTAGACAATAAAGGGATTAACTTATCAATAAAATCATCGACGACCTCCCCTGCCTTGACCATCAGCATGATTTTACGTGGCAATGCCAGTAAACTCACCATTTCTTCAATGGAGTGCGCAGCGATAACATTCGTATCTTTAGCTGCCCCCGTGAGAAAATCATCAACCTTGGCAACGGTGCGGTTAAACGCGACGACTTTAAAACCATGATCGTTCATATTTAAAATTAAATTCTGTCCCATCACGGCCAGACCTATTACTGCAATATCAGCATTCATCATTTTTTCCCTGTATTAATAACGTTGCGGATCCTGAATCTAAATACCACTCAGTTAGCCCTGCTTTAGCTTTTGTTTTACCCGCTGGATAGCGTTCGCTACCCGCTTTTTCACTGTTAATTTTATGAATAATATCGGCTTTATTTTCACCTAGTACCAGATAAGTAATACGCCGGCTGTTTTCAATTAAGCAGGCTGTTTTAGATACCCGTAATTGCCCACTTTGCGGCTGTGTTGCCACAAATGTTAAATGAGGATCCTGATAGTTTGTTTGTTCGGGGAAAAGTGAGGCGGTATGACCGTCATTGCCCACGCCTAAAAGAATCCAGTCAAACTGTGGAATGCCATTAACGCTATCAATATGATTTCTTATTTCCTGTGCATAGCGAATCACTTCCTGCTGCGGGGAGTTTTCCCCGCGAATGCGATGAATATTTTCTGCGGGAATAATAATTTGGTCGAATAAAAATTTTTTGCACTGTCCAAAGTTACTTTCTGAATCAGTCGCTGCGACGCAGCGTTCATCCCCCCACCAAAAATGCAAGTTTTGCCAGTTTATTTTCTGTGCATAGGGCGAATTGGCTAAATATTTAAACAGAAGGATCGGGGTTGAGCCTCCGGATAAAGAAATATGGCTTACGGTCTCTTTTTGACTTAATAGCAAAAAGTCCTCGGCCAGTTTCTCTAGCAGTAATTTGGTTGCAGAAAAAATTGTATAGTTCATTTTATAACTCACAGTAGTCTGTATCGGTTAGATTTTTACAGGGGTAGCGCCATTGATGCTTATCCCGCTTTAATAATTTTTCTGCTTCAATCGGCCCCCATGTACCAGATGCGTATCCATGCAGAGGAAATGATTTTTTTTGATAGTCTAAAATGGGTTGTACAAAATCCCAACAGGCCCGTACAGCGTCGCTTCTGGCAAACAGCGTGGCATCACCTTTTAATAAATCCAGCAGTAAACGCTCATAGGCGGTTAATAATTCAGTCTCTTTCAAGTCACTGTAATGAAAGTCCATGGCGACTTCTTTGGCATCAAAACCCGCACCCGGCTCCTTTAAGCCAAAACCTAACAGGATCCCTTCATCGGGCTGAATGCGAATAATTAATTTGTTTTCGGGAGCATCGGCTGAAAAAACTGGGTGAGGCGTTTTTTTAAAATGAATAACCACTTCAGTAACCCGGGTTGGCAGCCGCTTTCCAGTACGCAGATAAAATGGTACCCCATTCCAGCGCCAATTATTAATAAACAGCTTAAGACCGACATAGGTTTCTGTTCTCGAGTTATGCGGTACTCCCTCTTCTTCGCGATAAGCTGGCAGACATTTTCCTCTTACCTGGGACTTAATATATTGCCCTAATACCAGGTTATTTTCCAGGTCATCTTGAGAAAGTGGTTTTAAACATTGTAAAACTTTGACCACCTCATCGCGCATTGACTTGGCATTAATAACGGCTGGGGGCTCCATTGCAACCATTGCAATCACCTGCAGTAAATGGTTTTGCAGCATATCCCGCATGGCACCGGAACCATCATAATAACCGCCACGCTGTTCCACGCCCAATGCTTCTGCTCCGGTGACTTCTACATAATCAATGTACCGGCCATTCCATAATGGTTCAAAAATACTGTTAGCAAAACGTAATACCAGCATATTCTGTACGGTTTCTTTACCAAGATAATGATCAATACGATAAATTTGCTGTTCCTGAAAATGCCGATACAGAGATTCATCGAGACTCAGCGCAGATTTAAGATCAGAACCAAAGGGTTTTTCAACCACCAGCCGTTTCCAGCCATCCGTCTCTTCATTAAGACCAACAGCAGCAAGATGCTCGGGAATAACAGAATATAAACTGGGCGGTGTGGCAAGGTAAAAAAGGGTGTTATTTTTAAGCTTTAGATCAGCATTAATATGGGTAATGCGTTTTTTAAGCAGTGTGTAATCATTCACATCACTGGTATTAATCGCCTGATAAAACAGATGTTCACAAAATTTGTTTAATAATTCTTCATTAATTTTTTTATCAGATTTAATGTTTTTTATTAATTTACTGCGAAATGTTTGATCACTGTAAATGCTGCGGCTTACCCCCAGAATGGCGAAGGATTTTGGTAATTTCTGATTGACGTAAAGATGATAAAGCGCAGGAATAAGCATACGCTGCGTAAGATCGCCTGAAGCACCAAATATGACAATACAGCTGGTATCGATGACTGACATTGAGAGTCCTTATATAACAAGATATTTAGCGCGAATGTAGAGTGCAGTTTAATCTGAGTTTGCCAATACCTGAACAGATTATTGTAACTTGAGGTTTTATAATAACTGCGACTGCAGACACAAATTAAAGTTACCTAAACAGCCAGTATGATAACAATTAGCATAAGGAAATAATGTATTTCACTGCTTAAAATAAACAATAACTCTTTTTTTTTTTATTAGCAATAGCCGGCGATACTCAATAAAACACCTTGCTATTATTCATTTTCCTACACAATTTTAGAGTACTGACTTAGTGAATTTCTATGCAGAAAAGCATTTCTACGTACTCGTCCCAAAGTTTTCTGATCTTAAAGAGCGCACTTGTTTAGTAAACTCCTCAAAATTCTGGAGAATTTATGTAAGAGTACTTAATAGCCACGACTTCATTCTTTGTTAATATCCAAACTTACGTTATGATTGTTGCCCTTTTATTTTGAATAATAAAAAACAATTTATCGGGATGATACTTAACGGTATCAGCTTTAACCAAAATATTTGTTAACTAAGGGCAAGATGATGGACTATTTCCCGATTTTTTTAGATGCTAAAAAGTTTAATGCCGTGGTTATTGGAGGCGGTAATGTTGCTGCGCGAAAGATTGAACTTTTGCTCAAGTCAAAAGCGCAGATTACCGTTGTCAGCCCGGTACTTAAAGATAGTGTGCAAGTACTACTAGAAAACCAACAACTCACTTGGATTAAAGCTGAATATGCGCCTCATTTTCTGGACAATCATCAGTTAGTGATAGCAGCAACAAATATCAGATCGGTCAACATTGAAATCAGTGTTGCGGCAAATAATCGCGGTATGTTGCTCAATGTGGTTGACGATCCTGATCTGTGCAATTACATCACACCCGCAATCATTGACCGGGATCCGATGATCATTGCCATGTCCAGTTCGGGTAATGCCCCTATATTATTACAAATGTTAAAATCTCAAATAGAGCAGATGTTACCCGCAGGTTACGGAAAATTAGCGCGCTTTTGTGGCCGCTACCGGATTGAAGTACAGGCCAGAATCAAACAGTTTTCCGAACGTAAACTGTTCTGGAAAAAAGTATTGACGGGTGATGTCGCCAAACAGTTACTGGCGGGTGATGAAGATCAGGCTGTGGAGCTGCTTAATCAGGCGCTGACCACTAACAAATTTAAAGAAAGCGGCAGTATAAGTGTTATTAGAATTTATGATCAGCAACCTGATAATTTAACCCTGCAGGCGTATCAAAAAATGCAGCAGGCCGATGCAATATTTTTAGACTCTGACATTACTGCGTTATTTTTTGATTACGGGCGGCGCGATGCCGCTAAATTCCAAAAAATTGATCTCCTTAATATTGAAAAATTGACCGATAATAACCAACAAGTTGTGATTATAGCGGCACATTCTACCCAATTAGGATCAGCCTTTAACACCGACACTCCCGTCTCAGAAATTATTTGCGGGCGTCTTATTTAAAAAACTGCGATCGCTCATAATCTAACCTTTTCGACGGTTAAAATATGACGCATCGAAAACTGAAAAGGGGCAGCGCGCCCCTTTTCTAGTTTTAGATGAATATTGTCTGTGAACCTTATTTGTGAATATTGTCCAGCTAAAAAAAGCTACTTAGATCCAATGATTGACCATGGGATTTTTTAAACATTGGGCTGCTTATTTCAAAATGCAGAGCCACTATGGGGTTACTCAGTAAACCAAACACAGTGCTAAATAAATCACCGGGTTTAATAGTTAAGGGTAACTGAATATTATTTTTACCTGTGCTTATATTCAAGATTCCCTTTAAATAAAGTCTTACCGCTGCTTGATACCGTATAATTGAGCAACCCCATAAGTAATGCAAAGTGATTGGGATTGTTAAGATCAACACTCAATAGAATATCTAACTGAGTGAAATTCCTATTAACAATTTCGAGCTCTTTAATGCTGATTTCCGGAACATACAAAGTAGCAGATTGTTCAAAAGAAATATTTAATCCCATGGTTTTCAGCGCGCTTTTAACCCAATAATCTAGTTTATTATTAAATGAAAGATCATAAGTAACTGCGTCAAGGGAGATAGAAAAGTTATTGTTATTGTTATTGGCAATATTAAAGATAGGATTTAACTCAATAACACTCATCGAAACCTTGCCGATTGAAATTTATTTGTAACTCACCTCGGGTTGTTTTAGATAATTTTTAACTCTTTTTGCAATGTAATACACCCAGACATCATCACCACTATTAATACTGTTATTAAATTTTTAATCATAATCACTTCTGTTGATTAATCTTTCACTAGCGACGTTTTATCAACTCTTACTACAATGATAAACTTAGCCGCCACTCACTGTTTATTATTCCGAGCAGAAAGCAATTAAATATTTTATGTTTGCATTAGTTACATTGGCTACTTTGATTGCATTATCAAATAAAAAGGTAAAGGTCAGAAAAACAGTAAGATGCACCGAAAATAGCAATACCTTGCTATAGGGCTGTATGGTCAACGCTATTTTTTATCTCTGAATCAGATGTATTTATCTTTCGGGAGTCTTTGCAGCTACGTATAAATTTTTTATACAAGGCAGCCCCTGGAATTTCCTCTCTTATAAAGACTAAGATTTAGCGGCTTATTGATGGAAAATCTGCAACACTTTATGGAATATCTACAGCAATGTTAGCAAGAAGTTAAAATAGCCTTACACATTTTCAGCGTTGTTTGTACAAAGCAATTATTAAGCATAAAAAACAGTAAAATTAGTTGCTAGTGATAGATTATTTTAGCCGTTATTCTGGTCATTGTATTAAAATAGAGTCCATTTTAATCACTGGCCAACTTCTTTATAGCTTTGAACCTAATCATCTCCTAAATTTTAGTCTAGTGACCCTATGAATTTTAGCTCTAGTCATCATATAAATAATCAAATTCTTTTTTTTCTCTTATTTTTTCAAGTTGGAACTCTATTTGTCCCTTAATAATCCGTTTATTTTTATTTTTAGAACGCACTTTTTGGACATTAGATTCTTCGTTATTATTTTCTAATTCCAGATCGGCTAAATCCTTAAAATAACTACTAGTTTCATCTTCTTGCTCAAGATCTTCTTCTGCTACACTATGACTGTTATTCATTTAAAATCTCTATTAGGTCAGAATTTGGTGCATAATCAGGCTTTTTCCTGCAAAAACAAAGCGAAAAATTTTGTTCTTAATGATTCATTTTTTTTGTTAAAAAAAAGAGACCTAATATGCCGGAATATGAAGCAATAGGCAGTTTCCCTTTGCTATAGGATAGCGGATATTTGTTACTAATCCGTTAAATTTAATTTATTACTTTCGGCTTATTAAAAGCTCTCCAACGCATTTTTTATAGTAAAATAAGTCTCTCATCCACAAGGATCCTGCTTATGTCATTTGAAAAACTGCCTTTTTTCATTGAAATACTTAATGATAATATTGAAAACCCCTCGGCGTTGGCCGACGTTGTCACTGAATTAGAAAATAGCTTGTCTTTTGAACAAATAGCGGTCTTGTTGGAAGCATTCCCAATTCCATTAAGAAAATTAATTTGGCAATTAATAAGCCAGGAAGTGCAGCAACAAGTTTTTATTGAAATGCGTAATGAATCACGGCAACTAATTTTAAATGCCAGTGAAGATGAGCAATGTTTCCCGTTATTTGAGAAATTGGATGCGGATGAATTATTAGATCTTTCAGAAAATCTGAGTGATCGCTTTGTTGATTACGCGGTTTCTAAAATGACCGCTAAACAAAGAGCATTATTTAAGAAGGCACAAGAATTCTCAAATGATGAGGTTGGCCATTGGCAAAGTTTTGACGATATACAGATTCCCGAACGACTAAAAACGTCAGCGGTAAAAAAGATTCTGTCAAATTTTTTACCTCCTCTCACTGAAGTCTTTTATGTCACTGATCATGATGCAAGATTAATCGGAGAAGTTGCTATTATGAAGCTTATTGCAATGCACGATGATATCCCAATATCTACTGTTGTGAATAGAGATCATGAGGTTTTGCTTTCTACTGATAATATTTATTCTGCTGTTGAAAAGGTCATTATCTCGGGTAAAGCCGCCTTACCTGTTGTTGATACAAAAGGGTATTTAACCGGCAGGTTAGATTTACAGCAGGCCCATGCTATAAGGGAAGAGCAAAAAGATATTCAATTATTTAAATCCTCAGGCATGGTTGAAGAAGAGGATCTGTTTTCCAATATATGGATCAGTAGTAAAAATCGCGCGGTTTGGTTAGGTGTTAATCTTGTGACTGCTTTTTTGGCTTCTTGGTTTATCGGCCTGTTTGAAGGTACGCTGCAACAAGTTGTCGCGCTTGCCGTACTGATGCCCGTTGTCGCCTCAATGGGCGGAATATCGGGAAGCCAGACATTAACATTGATTATTCGCGGACTTGCATTGGGGCAAATAACCGATGCTAATCAGAAAGCCATTGTCATAAAAGAGCTTAAAGTGGGCTGCATAAATGGATTACTGTGGGCAGCGATCATTGCGGGCATTACCTATATATGGTTTGAAAATCCATTATTATCCTTAGCTATTTATATCGCCATTCTGGGCAATATTATTATTGCTTCACTTTCCGGTGTATGGGTGCCCTGGTTGTTAACTAAACTGAAAATTGATCCTGCTCTTTCGGGGGCTGTAATATTAACCACGGTAACAGATATTTTTGGCTTTATTACCTTTTTAGGCTTAGGTGCCTTATTTCTAACTTAAGTCAGTCAACTTTCATTTTTGCCACTACGACATTCAAAACGGCATCAATGAAAGCGTTTCTTAATAAATAATCTCCGGAAAGTATTGGATTACCTGCTTGATAACGTCCACTTTATGACTTTTTGCCAGATAAATAGCAAATATTTCTCGAGAATAGACCGGCGCATCATCAATAAGGTAGAGTTTTTCGCGGCGTATATGATCGATAACCATCTGCCGAGGCAAATAAGCACATCCGCCGGCTTCTAATATGTACTCTAATGCGACCCGAGGTTGACTCATGAAATGTTTGGCCGGTGGCGCATTTTTAAACTCTCTCTGATGCTGAGTATTGACCGATTCACCATAATCAACCACCACATAATCATTTAAATTCTGTGTTTTTATATCAATATTGGATTGTGTGGAAACAAGATGCAGCGGCACTGCCGCTACCTTTTCCGTTACCAATTCTTCCACAAACGGAGGTTCAAACAAAAAGGCGATATCAGTAACACCGTTTAAAACACTTTTTCGTAACTCAAGGGGCGAACTGGCATTGGTTAACAAACTAATCTCCCCCATGTTGCGATGTATTTTTTGTAACCAAGTCTGTAAAATAACATCCCAAATAGACATCATTGAACCAATCGCTAACTGCGTGGTCTTCTGGTCTGAAACACCAACATCTTGCTTCGCTTTTTGCCACATAAAAATTATTTCGTGCGCATGTTTAATTAAACGATCTCCTGCCGGTGTTAATCTAAGATGCTTTTGACGGCGATCGAATAAGAGTACCCCTAAGTCATCTTCAAGTAGTTTAATTCTTGCACTCACGGCAGATTGAGTGATAAATAAAGATTCAGACGCCAAACGAAAATGCAGCGTTCGACTGACTTCTAAAAATGTTTTAAGTAATTCAATTTTCATTTACTGGTAACTCTCAATTAATTAATTTTTTTATCAAACAATCAAAATTATGATTTATTGTACCTCTATTATGGCGGGCAGACTAAAAATAATCAGCGGCTTTTCAAGGTTGAATCTGGCCGATAAAAAGAGGCTGAGAATGGCTGTTAAAATCAGTATAAAGCGTCACTGGAATGCAAATATAACCCTAGAGTATGACCGAGAATAGGCTCCTAATAAAAGGCAATCAAAGTTGTCCTGCAGCGACTAGCGTTTTTTCATTTACTCATTGCCTTTTTATTACCCGTTGCTTGACAACAACGGCAAACATTTATCACATAATAAATCATCACGTTAGCTCTTTAATCATAAAATTTACAGTTAACTTAATGAGATTAAAATCTAATACTAAAGCGAGCTTAATGAAAACTATATTGTTATCTTTCAACTTCGCCTGTATCCTACAAATCCTTTGATATGGTCTAGTCAATAGGGTGTTTTCCGGCTATTCGGCATTTTCTAAAAATAGACAATATATCCTTTACAAAAACCCATCAAATATCAATCTGATCCACTGTTTTTTACACAATAAATAGGAAATATAATACATGAGCAACAAGCTAATTCTTGTACTTAACTGTGGCAGTTCTTCACTGAAGTTTGCCATCATCGACATGTCAACAGGCGAAGAAAAACTATCAGGTCTTGCTGAATGCCTGCATCTGGATGATGCGCGCATGAAATGGAAACTGGAAGGCGTGAAAGGAAGTGCAGATTTAGGTATTGGCGCAGCTCATGAAGAAGCTCTGAACTATATTGTCAATGAGATTCTGTCCAAACAACCTGAATTAAAAGAAAACCTCTTTGCAATTGGTCATCGTATCGTACACGGTGGTGAAAAATTCACTCAATCGGTGGTGATAACTGATCAAGTGATCCAGGGCATTGAAGATTGCGTGTCGCTGGCGCCTTTACATAATCCAGCTCACCTCGTCGGTATCCGTGCGGCACAGCATGCTTTTGCCGGACTGCCGAATGTAGGCGTATTTGATACCGCTTTTCACCAGACAATGCCTGAACAAGCGTTTTTATATGCTCTACCTTACAAGCTTTACCGTGAAAATGGTGTCCGTCGTTACGGCATGCACGGTACCAGCCACCTTTACATCTGCCTTGAAGCTGCCGGCGTATTAAACAAACCCGTTGAAGAGTTAAATATTATTAACTGTCACCTTGGTAACGGCGGCTCTGTTTGTGCTATTAAAAATGGTCAGTCCGTTGATACTTCTATGGGTATGACACCCTTAGAAGGTTTGGTCATGGGGACTCGTTGTGGTGATATTGATCCGGCCGTTATCTTCCACCTGTATGATGAATTAGGTTATAGCATGGCAGAAATAAATACTATGCTGACTAAAGAGTCTGGATTATTAGGCTTAACTGAAAAAACATCTGATTGTCGTTTTGTTGAAGATAACTACGATACGGATCCAGCAGCAAAACGTGCGATGGATCTATACTGCTACCGTCTAGCTAAATATATTGCCAGCTACACGGCAGCATTAGACGGACGATTAGACGCCGTGGTATTCACCGGCGGTATTGGTGAGAATTCAGCGCCAATACGTGAACTAACATTGGCGCGTTTAAGTTTATTAGGTTTTAAAGTAAACCCGCAAGAAAACCTGGCAAACCGCTTTGGTAAATCATCGAATCAGGGCATCATTACTGAACAGGATAGTACTGTGGCAATGGTTATTCAAACCAATGAAGAGTGGGTTATTGCCCGTGATACATTGGCCTTAGTAAGCGCTTAATTTCAGCTCTTATTGACGATACCGCTTGTAATAACCGTAGTGTTATTACAAGCTTTTCATTAGCTATCTTGGTTTATCAAAGAGGGAAACACTCTATATATTAACTGTGCTAATAAGATGCTGAATATAATGCCGGTCCAATTTGCGACAAGATCAAGCCAATCATTAGTACGTCCAACCAGAGGTTGCAGTAACTCAATTCCGCCGCTTAAAAAAAGAAAGAATAACGCAATGAGCAGCCAATTCTTAGGTTTTTTCAACGCGACTGGAAACATTAATAGTGCATAGGCAATAAAGTGGTGAATTTTATCTCCACCTAGTACGGAAGGTAAATTAATACTAAAGTTAAACGACAGCAGCGTAATCACTGTCAGCATAAAAATGGTGCAGGCAAACCAATAATTACGCATTATTGTTAATAAGATAATCATTCATATTCCCGTTAAAAAATTTCAAACCACTCATCAATGTTGTAAAATCAACAGATTCAATAATCGTGTCCCTTTAAGTTAATTAAAAGTCATTTCATCTAAATCATCTATTAGTTTTTAGTTAGATAGCTAAAGATTATTTATTAGCCTTTACATTTTACATCAGCAAAATTATTCGTCTAGGATATTTTAAATTAGCAGTTAATAAAACTCGCTATGGGAAGATCACAAGTCAGATTGAAGCGACACACACCTAACTTAGCGGAACTCACACTTTCCTATTTTATAATAACTTTGATTCAATATCTGCTGGATTTGCACTACACTGCAATCGTTAAGTCGTATCGACTGAGCTGAGTCGCTGTTCTTTAGCGTCTATATAGATATCAATTATTGCCTTCAGTACTGTCGCAAAAAACGCCAAATAAAGAGATTACCAAGCGTTTTAAGTTTAGGTTATTGACTATTTACTATTCATTTTTTAAAGCTGCATGGGCAACTGCCAAGTGCGCAATAGGCACCCAGTATGGCGAACAGGAAACATAATCCAGACCAATTTAATGACAAAATGCAACACTAGAAGGATCTCCTCCATGCTCACCGCAAATATCAAATTTCAAACCGGGTCGGGTCTGCCTGCCCTTATCAGTGCCCATGTTCAGTAGTTGGCCAACGCCTGCACGATCCAATGTAATAAAGGGATCGCTTAAAAATAGCCCATTTTCTATATAATAAGGTAAAAATCGACCAGTATCATCGCGTGAAAAACCAGAGATGGTCTGGGTTAGATCCTTAATGCCAAAGGAAAAAAGTCAGCTTGCTGGGCAATCAGATCAGCCAATAAGGCTGCCCGTGGCAATTCAATCATAGATCCGATTTAATTGTCGACTTTAACGCCATAAGAAGCCATTACCTGTTCTGCAACTTAGACCGTTTTTTCGCGCAGAACTTTCAATTCATTTACATCAGCCACCGGTAGGATCATGATCTCCCGAACAATTTTATAATACTCATTTTTAACCAGTTCACAAGTGGCTTGCATGATCGCTTGAACCTGCATATCGTAAACCTCTGGATAAGTGAGACCGAGTAAACAACCACGATGACCGAGCATTGGATTAAATTCATGCAGCTCTTCAACATGCGCATTCACATCTAAAAAACGCATTCCGGCAAGGGCCGCAAGATCGGTGATATCATCATTCTGTGGTGAAAACTGGTGCAATCCAGGATCCAGTAAGCAAATAGTAACAGGCACGACTTTCATCTCTCAGAACAGCCCGATAAAGTCACTTTTTTGCATCGGCATGATTTTAGAAAGCGCCCTTTCCCGACCTTCTAAATCGGCGGACACAATCATTTCACGCACCGCTTGGATCCGTTTAACATCAAAAAATAGGTTCAGTACGCCACAAACCTGTTGCCCCTGTACATTGACTAAAAAACTCACCATAAAAATAGTTTTCTCCCGTAAGGAACCGCGTGTAAATGCAACGCCCGTTGCACAATCATCTCCCATATTACCAAGGAGCATGGCCTACACATTGAGCGCTGTTCCCCAGTGGGAGGGGATATTATTTAAGCGACGATACGTTACTGCTCGCTGATTAATCCAAGATCCAAATGCAGCACTAATGGCTCTACAAGTTTGCTGCTGCGGATCATTTGGAAAATCAAGGCCAAGCACTTGCCGATAACTGGCTTTGAATGCGACGATTAACTGCTGCAAGTCTTCGCTACTCAACTCATCATCATTTTGAATATCTTTCGCGCGTTTTTTATCCTCTAATAACTTTTCAAAAATATTACTATCCACTACTTTGACAATGTAGCGTACATCTGAATAAAACGCCGATAGGAGTCATAGGTAAAACACGGATCACCGCTCAAGTTAATAAGTCCCTGCACCGTCTGGTCGTTGATATCCAAATTAAGTACAGTATCGATCATGCCGGGCATAAAGGAGGGTACGCCCGAACTTACCGATAATAATAAAGGGTTAACCGGATCATCAAAACCTTTGGACATCTGCAGCTCAATATTTTTAAGTGCCGCATTAACTTGCGACTTCACTCCTTCTGGGTAATGACGATCGTGTTGATAGAATGACTTGCAGAGTTCAGTTGTTAAGGTGAATTTGGAGGGTACGGGCAGGGAGATTAGCTCCCTTTCCTCCTAGTAACTCGCGCTGTGAGCGATCACCGTTAACTTGGTCTTTAGTAAATAAATAAACATATTTTGCTATGATCATTGCTTCTTAGTATATGAGCAGAAAAATAGCTCTCGCTTTGCTTTAAAAAAGTAGTTTTAAGGTGAGTTAATGATCAACTGTTAATGTTGTTATTAATACCAAAAGAATTAATGAAGTGATCAAGTATTGCGCAGGAAAAATTAACACTAACAAGGCCTGAGTTGCAGGAGATAGTTGTTCTCACTTCAAAAATCAGAA
>JBLHWW010000034.1:0-24442 GCA_047629075.1 Psychromonas sp.
ACAGAAAGCAGTGAATTAGTCGCACAAGACTCAGCGCTTAAAGTAACAACAGAAAGCAGTGGATTGGTCGCGCGTCAGTCAGTAACAGACGCAACAGCAGTCGCAGCTGTTGATGAATCGATCAGCGAGACAGTTATTGACAATACCGCCTTCCAAACCAGCAGTGAAAATAAAATAAATACAAAGGATAAAAGTGTCGCCGTTGAAAATGAAGAGCCGCTTGAGTCGCCAGAAACCGCTCTTGCCGAGTCTCTTTATTTAACTTTTTCCGCCGATTGTTGGACTGAAATAGTGGATGCAACGGGTAAACGCTTAGCTTTTAATCTTTATAAAAAGAATGATGTTTTGTCAATCGAGGGGATCGCGCCATTTAAAGTAAAATTAGGTGCGCCAAACGCCGTTGCAGTCAAATATCAAGGAACAATAATCGCTCGTGATTTTACCGCGGGACAAACGATGCAGTTTTCTATTCCAGAATAAAACCTGGTTGGAATGTGAAAAATCTGCACAGTAAATCTTATCCTTAAACCAGCTAACGAGGCAGCAGTAGAGATTTTCTTTAGAAACGAAGACAGCCTCTTAGCGTGGTTTAAGGGAAAATATTATTATAGAACGAACTGTTTTTTTGAAACAGTTGTCTATCAGCAAAGAGTAAAAGTATTATGAGCCATCCTTCTTCAATTATACGTCGTGTATCAAAGCAGATCATGGTGGGTAATGTGCCTGTTGGCGGAAATGCGCCAATTACAGTGCAGTCTATGACCAATACTTTAACCACGGACGTTGCCGCCACCGTTGCACAAATCAAACGCTTAGAAGCGGTTGGTGCAGATATGGTACGTGTTTCAGTCCCGACTATGAATGCCGCGGAGGCTTTTCGAGAAATTAAAGCCTTAAGTAATATTCCCCTGATAGCCGACATTCACTTTGATTATCGTATCGCCCTGAAAGTCGCTGAATATGGCGTTGATTGTCTGCGTATTAACCCGGGTAATATTGGTAATGAACGGCGTATCCGCAGTGTTGTTGATTGTGCACGTCATTATAATATTCCTATTCGAATAGGAGTAAACGGCGGCTCTCTGGAAGCTGATATTCAGGAAAAATACGGAGAGCCAACGGCACAAGCACTGGTTGACTCAGCGTTACGCCATGTGGATATTTTAGACCGGCTTAATTTTGATCAATTTAAAGTGAGTGTGAAAGCATCGGATGCACAGCTAGCTGTTGAATCATATCAACTGCTTGCAAAACAGATAAACCAGCCTCTGCATTTAGGGATCACCGAAGCTGGAGGACTGCGCAGTGGCTCGGTTAAATCAGCGGTTGGCTTAGGCATATTACTTTCTCAGGGCATAGGCGATACCCTGCGAGTCTCTCTGGCTGCTGATCCTGTTGAGGAAATTAAAGTGGGTTTTGATATTCTAAAATCATTACGTATCCGCAGCCGAGGCATTAATTTTATTGCCTGTCCAACTTGTTCGCGTCAAGAATTTGATGTTATTGCGACGGTCAATGCCTTAGAGGAACGTCTTGAAGATATCATAATGCCAATGGATGTCTCTATTA
Source organism: Psychromonas sp. (assembly GCA_047629075.1). Taxonomy (GTDB): domain Bacteria; phylum Pseudomonadota; class Gammaproteobacteria; order Enterobacterales; family Psychromonadaceae; genus Psychromonas. Next base: position 1,570 of record JBLHWW010000034.1, read on the forward strand.
TTGGTTGTGTTGTTAATGGGCCGGGAGAAGCATTAATTTCTGATTTGGGCATTACAGGCGGTAAAAACAAAAGTGGTTTTTACGAGGATGGAAAGCGTCAGCGCGATCGTTTTGATAATAATGACGTGATTGACCAGCTTGAAGCAAAAATTCGCGCGCGCGCCAGCCGTATGGATCAGAACAACATTATCCTAAAAGTTTAAACTATTCTTCTCTAACTCTGCCGGTTATTTTTAAACAATAACGGGCTTTTTTATAAGTTACTCAATAAGATATTAAAAATTTTCTGAGAAACCCAGCTGCATGGTTTCATCTAATTTGAAAAGTCCCTATAATGACTCACTCTTTTATTCTCAACTGTATGTGGAAATCATTGTGGCAAAAAAGATTCAAGCAATTCGTGGCATGAACGATACCCTTCCTGAACAAACACCCGTTTGGCAAAAACTAGAGTCATTATTCAGACAAGTAGTGAGCAGTTACGGTTACTCTGAAATACGTATGCCAATTGTTGAAAATACCACTCTTTTTAAACGTTCAATTGGTGAGGTAACCGATATTGTTGAAAAAGAGATGTATACTTTTGCCGATCGTAACGGCGATAGCTTAACATTACGTCCTGAGGGAACCGCATCCTGTGTGCGTGCTGGAAACGAGCATGGTTTATTATATAATCAGGAGCGCCGTTTATGGTACACCGGCCCAATGTTTAGACATGAACGTCCACAAAAAGGACGCTACCGTCAATTTCATCAATTTGGTGTGGAAACCTTCGGCATAGGCAGTGCAGACATTGATGCTGAAGTGATTTTACTTTCAGCGCGTTTATGGCGAGCGCTGGGAATAGACGAGCATGTTGAACTGCAGTTGAACTCTTTAGGGTCTAACGAAGCGCGCGCTTTATACAAAGAAGCATTAGTTGCGTATTTGGCGATTCACGTTGAACAGCTGGATGAGGATAGCAAGCGCCGTATGGCCAGTAATCCATTACGTGTTCTAGACAGTAAAAATCCTGACATTCAAGCGTTATTAGTCGATGCACCTAAACTATCTGCCTATCTTGATGACGAATCTGTCGAACACTTTGCCCAACTGCAAAAATATCTTGATGCAGCGGGTATTAAATATGTTATTAACGAGCGTTTAGTACGTGGCTTAGATTATTATAACCGCACTGTTTTTGAATGGGTAACCACTAGCCTTGGATCACAAGGTACAATCTGCGCGGGTGGTCGTTATGATGGATTGGTTGAACAACTCGGTGGTAAAGCAACGCCTGCGGTAGGCTTTGCAATGGGTCTGGAAAGAATTATCCTAATGCTGGAAACACTGGCATTAAATGATGATGTTAAAAAAGATGTTGATATATACAGCATAGTCGTTGGAGAAGGTGCTGATATCGCCGGTTTTAAAATGGCAGAACTGATTCGAACTGAATTACCGCAGCTTAAAATGATGCACCATTGCGGTGCTGGTAACTTTAAAAAACAGATGAAGCGCGCGGATAAAAGCGGTGCACGTTTGTCGTTGATAATTGCTGAAAGTGAGTTAGAGAGTGGTTGTGTCACAATTAAAGACTTGCAGGGTAAGTATGAGCAACAAAGTGTTGCAATGAATGAGTTAATTAAGGTATTACCTAGCTATTTTTAATTAATATTTCCCAATTACTTGAAGATACTGAATCTGCAAGTAGTTTGGGGATTAAATTATATTTAAATCTATAATAAGGAATAACAAGTGGTTGATATTATTGAAGGTTACGAAACAGAAGAACAGCAGGTTATTGCCATTAAAAGCTGGTGGAAAGAAAACGGCAATACATTAATGATTGCAGCCGTTATCGGTCTGGCCGGACTTTGGGGCTGGCGTTTTTATAACGAGTCGGTGATCACCGGCCAAGAAGAGGCTTCACAGGCCTATTCGGAGATGTTGGTTAACTTTGAAAGCCAGGGCGGAGAAGTAGGTCTTGACAATATTAGGGTTTTTATCGCTGACAACCAGAATAATAACTACGGTGTATTAGCTTCTTTACTGCTGGCCAAAGAAGCAGTACAGCAAAAAGATTTTGCGCTCGCTAAAACGCAATTTTTACAACTGCAATCACAAAATGAATATGCACCACTCAATGCCATTATCAATTTGCGTTTAGCCCGCGTTGAAGGCCAATTGGGTGAATATGAACAGGCACTAAACACCCTGACATTAATTACTGAACCCAGTTTTTTAGCGAAAGCAAATCAGGTTAAAGGCAGCATATATTTAAAAATGGGTGATACTGAAAAAGCACGTAACGCATTTCAGAATGCAGTTAATGCCAGTGAGGGAAATATTGGACCTATTGTGCAATTACAATTTGATGATCTTGCCATAGTCAATGATAAAACGATTGCCGCTCCCACTCTTGAAACTGAATAATAGATTGAGATACCAGATGAAAAAATGGCTTAAAAGTATTGCTGTTATTTCGGGAACAGCTTTTTTATTAACGGGCTGTTCGCTTTTTAATAGTGAAGAAGATGTTGTGGTGATGGCTAAACTGCCTGTTTTTGAAACGTCTTATCAACCACAGATTGCTTGGCAAAAAAGTGTTGGTAATGGTGTTGATAAATATTATTCACAATTACAACCTGCCGTTGATTCAGATGTTATTTATGCTGCTTCTCGTGAAGGTGAAATAAAAGCTTTTACCCTGGATGAGGGAAAATTACTTTGGTCCAATGACTTTAGTGAGCATGAAAGTAATCAATTAAACCGTTCAGCACGATTTTCCGGTGGTATCACACTGGCAATAGATACTTTATTTATTGGCACTGAAAATGCGCAAGTTTTAGCGATTGATAAAAACACCGGTAAGTTAAAATGGTTATCTACCGTTAGCGGTGAAGTGCTGGCTAACCCTGCTTATGCAAACGGTAAAGTTGTTGTGCATACCAGCCGTGGCGATCTGATTACTTTGGATAGCCAGACCGGGGAGCAACTTTGGTCATTGACCAATAAACAGCCTAATTTAACTTTACGCGGTAGTTCTGCTCCTTCAATTTCTCAAGGTGGCGTTATTTATGGCCGAGCGGATGGTTTTGTTTCAGCTGCGTTACTTGAGACAGGTCAAGCCATGTGGCAACTCCCAATCGCCCGTCCGCATGGGGCGACTGAATTAGATCGTATTGTGGATGTCGATATGCAACCGATCATCTCCAACGGTCAGATTTTTGCACTCGCTTATAACGGAAATTTAGCGGCCATTGATCTTCTCAAGGGGGAGCAGCTCTGGTCAACTAAGTATTCCGGTTTTAATAATATTACCTTATCGGGCAATAGTCTTTATTTAACAGATTATCGCGGCTGGGTATATGCCGTTGACCGCCGCACAGGCGATCAAATTTGGGTAAACAAACAACTGTCTTACCGTAATGTCACCGCCGTCACTGTTGCTAATGAATATCTTGTGGTTGGTGATGGAGAAGGTTACTTACACTGGATCAATCGTGATACCGGTCAGTTTGTTGCGCAACAAAAAATTGATTCTAAAGGGTTATATAAAGAACCGGTTACGACGGCAACACACCTTTATTTACTGTCTCGCAGCGGAGAATTAGTTGCGATTGAAAAACCATCAATAAATGTAGAATAATCTTTTACATTTTTACTGTATACTTACAGCCCCTCGCATTGATTGCGGAGGGGCTTTTTTTGTTAGATAGGATTGAAATATGTTACCAGTTGTCGCTTTAGTCGGCCGCCCAAATGTGGGTAAATCAACTTTGTTTAACCGCTTAACGCGTACGCGTGATGCATTAGTCGCGGATTTTCCAGGTTTAACGCGAGATCGTAAATACGGTCAGGCGAAAATAGATGAACAAGAATTTATCGTGATTGATACCGGTGGTATTACTGGCGATGAAGAGGGTATTGATGCTCTTATGGCGGGTCAGTCTTTACTGGCGATTGATGAAGCCGATGCGGTTTTATTTTTAGTTGATGCACGTGCCGGTATGACCATTGCAGATGAAGCCATTGCAGATCACCTGCGTAAACAAGATAAAAAAGTCTTTGTTGTTGCTAACAAAACAGATGGCGTTGATGCCGACTCTGTTTGTGCCGAGTTTTATGCACTTGGGCTTGGCGAGGTTTATCATATCGCGGCTGCACAGGGTAAAGGCGTGCGCCAGATGATTGAAATTGCCTTGGATGGTTTCTTTGATGATGTCGAGCCAGAAGACGATTTTTCTGATCTGGAAACTGGTCTTGAATTTGTTGAAGAAGATGAAGCCGCATTGCTAAAAGAGCAGGAACGCCTAGCGGCTTTACCCATTAAACTGGCTTTAATTGGCCGTCCTAACGTGGGTAAGTCGACGCTTACCAATCGAATTTTAGGCGAAGAACGTGTTCTTGTATACGATATGCCAGGGACAACACGTGATAGTATTTATATTCCCATGAGCCGGGATGATCGGGAATATATTTTGATTGATACTGCCGGTGTGCGCAAGCGTAAAAAAGTAAACGAAACCGTTGAAAAGTTTTCTGTCATCAAAACATTAAAAGCGATTGAAGACAGTAATGTTGTGCTATTGATTATTGATGCACGTGATGGTATTTCGGATCAGGATTTAAGTTTGTTAGGTTTTACTCTGAATGCTGGACGTTCACTCGTTATTGCTGTTAATAAATGGGATGGTATGACTGAATACGATAAGGATCGGGTTAAAAGTGAACTGGATCGCCGTTTAGGTTTTATTGATTTTGCAAAGATTCATTTTATCTCAGCTCTGCACGGAACAGGTGTTGGCCATTTATATGAATCGGTTGAAGAAGCCTATGACTCTTCGACAAAACGTATCTCTACCTCAATTTTAACGCGTATTATGACCATGGCAGCAGCTGATCACGAGCCACCTATGGTAGGCAGTCGTCGAGTTAAATTACGTTATGCCCATGCAGGGGGTTACAATCCGCCATTGATTGTTATTCATGGTAATCAAGTTAAAAAATTAGCAGATTCTTACAAACGTTATTTGATGAATTACTTCCGCCGTTCACTGGGCATTATGGGCACACCTATTCGTATTGAATTCCGTGAAGGTACCAATCCTTTTGCCGGGCGTCGTAATAAATTAACACCGAATCAAATGTATAAACGTCAACGTCTTATGAAATTTCATAAGAAAACTAAATATTAATGGTATTAACATGCCCTAAATGTGGCCATGAAATAGAGTCCAACGGCATCCAAAAACAACATTATCATTGTGATGCCTGCAGCAGTGACTTAAAATTTAATCTGCGATGTGACCAGTGCGGCTGCCAACTTGAGCTTTTACAGGCCTGCGGTGCGGCAAATTTATGGTGTGTTAAGTGCAATGAATTAAAAAGTAAATCCTCAGCTATTTATTCGTTAATGGAAGAATAATCGTAAAGCGCTCTTATTTCAGGGTAATAAAAAAGGCTTAATCCTGTGATTAAGCCTTTTTTATGCGCTAATTTAGACCGAGTATTATGACGTTATTTGAGCTGAAAAACACGATTTACTCGTTTTACTCCATCAACTTGACGGGTTATAGCCGTTGCTTGAGCCGCCATTTCTGTGGAGACTTTACCAATTAAAAACACTTCTGAATTTTCAGTTATGACCTTGATTTTAAGAGGGTTTACATTATCATTGGCGGTCAGTTTACCTTTAACCTTTGCAGTGATCCAAGTGTCTTTACTTTGCTGTGTAAAACCAATAGGTTGACCAATTCTTAATTGGTTATAAATGCCTTTTGCATTTTTCAGGGTGTTTAACTCTTCCTCTATCTGCTTACTTAATTGTTGGCTCGTCACTTGGCCTATAACCAGCAGATAACCGCTATTACTGACTAAATTAATGCGAATATTTTCATCATTAATGTCAAGTTGATTAATTTTATACAACGCATCCATGGACAAAGAATCGTCACTTAGCTGCTCAGAAATACTGCGCTCATCGCTGCTAACGGTTACCGCGGTTCCTGCTATTACAATTAAACCACCGGCACAGCCCTGCAGCAGTAACAAGGTACCAAGAAAGACGCTTAGAAATATTTTCTGCATATTAAGCCCTATTGTTGTGGGAAAAGCTGTTGGTCAATCAAATCACTCAAGCAGTTAATAACCAGAAGATGAATCTCCTCGATACGTGATCCTTTATCACTTGGCGCTCTGATTTCTATGTCATCGGAGCCTAACAAACCGGCAAGTTCCCCTCCATCCACGCCATTTAATATAATAATTTGTAAATTTTTACTCAGGGCAGTTTCCACGGCTTTAATTAAATTACGGCTATTACCGCCATGACTGATAACTAATAACAGATCACCATCTTGAGACAGTGCCGCAATCTGTTTTGCGTAAATCTCATTAAAATGGCTGTCCGTGGCAATCGCCGATAACAGCGCTGAGTCGGCTGTAATAGCGATAGCTGGAAGAGAAGGGCGTTCTTTTTCATATTTATTGAGCAGATGCGAGGCAAAGATCTGCGCCAAAGCAGCTGCGCCGCCATTACCGCAAACCAGTATTTTATTGCCTCTGATCAGTGTTTTACTCAATAATATTGCCGCTTTTTCAATTAATTCCGGTAGTGCTTCAGCTGCCACTATTGAGGTTTGAATACTTTCGGCAAAGTGTGCGTGAATTTTTTCATTTATCATTATGTTATATCATCTTATTCTTGAAAGGCATTTTGGATCCAAGCGGGTGTGGTTGATTTGCTGTCGATAGCAATAGCATCAAAGCGGCAAAAAGGTTCATTCTCTAGTGTTCTCAAATAATGCTTAGCAGTGGTAATTATTTTACGCTGTTTGCTTTTATTAATAGAAGCAAACGGCCCACCAAAATCACTGTTTTTTCTGTAACGCACTTCAATAAAAACGATGGTATCTTGATCGATCATGATCAAATCTATTTCACCAAAACGGCAGTAATAATTTTGGCAAATTAACCTCAAGCCTTGCTCTTGTAAATAAGATAAGGCTTGTTTCTCTGCAAGTACCCCTTTTGAGTTACTCGCTTGTAGTAGGCGAGGTAACTTCAATTAATTCTCCCTGATAGTACGTTGCCCAGCTCAATGTTGGTTGAACCGTATTGCTTAAGTCCAAGCTTAACTGACCGACTAAACCCGGATAGTAATAACCTTCACTGGTTTGTAACTGCATTAATTGTCCAATCAGTTGGTAACTATCAAAACCCAAGGCGAACAAGCGTAAGGCGGCGTAGGATTGTCTTGGCAACACATTATCAAGCGTGGTTATTATTTCACCCTGTTGATCGATAAGAAAGGGCATATCTGAAAATGTAAAATTTGATAATTCTTTATTTTGCAGACCGCCACGGTCAAATTGATGAGAACGAGAACTGGCATAGAGTGGTATCTTATCAGCAAAAGGGCTGACGGTGACGTCGATAAAGGGTTTAAGTAAGATCAGTTCATCACGTTTACTGACCAGGTAAATAGCGTCAATATCGGTACGGCTGCGTACTGCGGTTTCAAGCGGAAGCAGGGTCAGGTTTTCTATCTGATTAATACGGGTTTGACTTTGATTTGTATGTAAAACACGCTCAATAAATGAATCTAACTTCGACTTGGAAGTGAAAAAATGTTGTTCAATTTCCCTGTTATAGCGTGTTTGCCATTCATTTTTAAATGCCGCTGCAACACGTTTTCCATATTCAGAATCAGGCGCAATAATAAGTGGATTTTGGTGTTTGTTTGCGCTGATAAATTGAACCGCTTGTTTGGCTTCATGTTCGGGGGAAAGCGAAAATGAATAATGCCAAGGCTTTACAGTCGTGGCTGTTTCCGGCGTACTATTAATAGTACTGTCCAGACTGCTTTCCGGAAAACCGTTTAGGGCTAAAACTGGCATTTTTTCAACCAAAGGTAAAAACGTTTCAATCTCATTTTTTAATAATGGACCAATAACAAAGTCGATTTTATCTTGTGCAAACTGAGCGGTGATCTGCTCCACCGTCTGCGCATGGCTATCATAAAAATGCAGGGTCGGTGAATGTATTTTATTAATTGTAACAGAGCCGCTGATTGTCGATTTATTCAGCTGCTGCTGACGATAAAATGCATCTAATATCCCTAACTGAATTGATTTACCCTGTGCCTTAAAACGTCCCGACATTGGCAGTAAAACGGCAATATTTTCAGGCTGAAAAGGTTCAATCTTTTGAATGTTAATCAGTTGTGTCGGCATAAATAACAGTACTGGATGCTGTGGATAGCTTTTTTTCCAATCACTGACGGCTTGTTTTAAAAGGTTAATGCGTAATTGGTAGCGCTGAAAAATACTCGCAAGGGCGTACCAGCCTTTCTTAAATAAGGCATTTTCAACACTGTATATTTTACCGGCGTCTACCTTTTCATATTGATTAAGGGTCTTTGCTGGTAACAGGGATAACTGAGTTAATAAAATATCATTGTATTTCTGTTTACGTTTATCACTTTTTAATAACGGGGTGAAGGCTAATAACAGATTTGATGCCGCTAAATGATTCTCGCGCTTTATATAAAGATCCGCTTGCAGTGATAAAGAAGTAATAGAGGCAAATTGTGATAACTGTCCTGGATTAATCGCACTTAAGGCCTTTTGTGATTCGTCGAATTGATTTTTGGAAAATAAACTCTGCGCGATTAATAAATCCAGTGATGTTTTATTCTGCTCTGAAAGAGTCTTGCTTTGCAGATGGTCAATAATAGAATCAGCAAGGACAACTTGACCCTCCTCAATAAGTGCTTGAACGGCTAAAAGCTGCCAATCAACATTATTTGAATCTGGCGTTAATTGATCCTTTTGCAGGTAGTATGCCGAGCTGTTCGCTAATTCGGAAAAGAGTGCTGGCGATATCTCCTTGGGGGATGAAGGACTGGTACTGCACGCCGTTAAAAATGTCATTATTAATAACGTCATTAATAAGTATGAAAAGCGTTGTGCTGAGGTTAAAACATTCAAAATATCATCCCTTTTTAGCTCGCAAGTATTCGATGTAGGTATCAAGATGGCTATAGTGTAATATTGCCGCATCAGTTAAACAATCTTATTCACTTTATCAAGGCGATTATATGTCTGAAAAGAGCCAAATTTCATCTCAACTACCTGCCAAACTTTATATAGTGGCTACCCCTATAGGTAATATCAGTGATATTACCTACCGGGCAATAGAAACATTACAACAAGTCGATTTGATTGCAGCTGAAGATACACGTCATAGCGGAAAATTATTAAGTCATTATCACATTAAAAAACCTATGTTTCCGTTACATGACCATAATGAGCGTCAACGCGGACAAGTGCTGATAGAAAAAATTAAAGCTGGGCAGTCAATTGCATTAATATCTGATGCAGGTACACCATTAATAAGTGATCCAGGTTATCACCTAGTTAACGAATGCCGCGCAGCAGGTGTTGATATTGTGCCTATCCCCGGTGCCTGCGCCGCAATAGCGGCATTAAGCGCGGCGGGAATGCCATCGGACCGATTTTCTTTTGAAGGTTTTTTACCTGCCAAGGGAAAAAGTAAACAGGATAAATTAAAAGCATTAATTGAAGAAACCCGGACCATGATTTTTTATGAGTCACCACGCCGTGTGCAGGATACTGTTGAGCAGATTATCAGTATATTTGGTGGTGACCGTAAATTGGTTATTGCACGGGAGTTAACTAAAATCTTTGAATCCTTTTATGCACTGACCGCCAAGGAGATGTTAGTTTGGTTGAATGAGGATAGCAACCATTGCCGTGGTGAATTTGTGTTAATGGTGGCAGGCGCTAAAAAAGATGATGATGCCATTCCGCAGGTCGCGCTGAATACGCTGACTTTATTAAAGGAGCAGCTGCCGCTTAAAAAAGCAGCCGCTTTAACGGCGCAAATTCACGATCAGAAAAAAAATGAGCTCTATAAGTGGGGATTAGAAAACTTATAAGCCACTAACAACGATTTGCCTTGTCATTGGCGTTCATTATCCCGTATAATCTGCCGCGGAGTTGGCCAGATCGTCGCCGCTTTTATTGCTTGCAATAAAAGGGGAGGAAAGTCCGGGCTTCAACAGGGCAGGGTGCCAGGTAACGCCTGGGTAGCGCGAGCTAACGACAAGTGCAGCAGAGAGGAAACCGCCTATGTGTTTATGTAAATAAATGCAGGTAAGGGTGAAAGGGTGCGGTAAGAGCGCACCGGCCATCTAGTAATAGTTTGGTGCAAGGTAAACTCCACCCGAAGCAAGACCAAATAGGCTTCCTGAGGTATGGCCCATACTGGAAGCGGGTAGGTTGCTTGAGCCTGTGAGTGATTGCAGGCCTAGACGAATGACGATTCAACGACAAAACCCGGCTTATAGGCCAACTCCAACCATTTAAAAACCCCGTTACAAGCAATTGTAACGGGGTTTTTTCGTTTTAGGGTATTGAGCCTGAGGGCGATTGCAGGGTTATTCCAGTGTTACGCGAATAACGATTTAACGACAAAATCTGGTTTACAGGCTGACGCCGTATTGGGTTATTGTAAGCTTTCGCTTGAGGCGTTTGGTTTAACCTTCATTGTTGGTATTCCGCCCTGACGGCGTGTTACTTTTCTTTCAACAGCAAAAGAAAAGTAACCAAAAGAATGCCGTTCCGAGACGTTTTTTATTCTAATCTGCTCAATAACTTCTTAACGCACCAGCTCGGACAGCACATCCATGTGCAGAGCCGAGCTTAATGAAATCTTCCCTGATTTCATTTGCTAAAGTGATTTCTCAAACAAGAAAAACGTACGGAAATTTCCGTAGCCGCATTGGTTTGGTACTTTAGAAGTGAAAGCTTTGGATGTCCCATTTTTTGTTTGCACTGCCCAACCGCTTTTTAACGCACCGGTTTGGACAGCACATCCATGTGCAGAGCCGAACTTAATGAAATCAACAAGGGCACGCAGAGCTTAGCCCGCTCATAATCCTGAACTGGCGTAAATGACTCTGGGCGTCCTGCCCTACGCCTTTCAGGTCGTTGTCGTCAATTCCAACGTTCAAATTTGTTCCTGACAAATTTGTCGCTGCATGTTTTCTCTTGCTAAAGCAGTCGTTCATTTCAATAAAAATGGACGGGGAATCTCGTAGCCGCATTGGTGTGATGCTTTAGAAACGAAAAGCTTTGGCTGTCCTATCTTTTGTTTTTTTTAAGGTAATGATTTAAAAGAATATAAGGTATGGGTGTCCAGCCTTTTTTGTCGCGATTATATGATGAAAATGAGGCTACATTTAAGCAGCTCATTATCGAAAGCGGCCATAAATTTTTAAAAGCTACGAACCCCACATGGCCGACACCAATTCAAGTTATTAACGGTAATTGCACTATTGTCGGTGTGGTAATATTTTCAGGAAGATTGTTTTAATTTAAGAGGTCGCTAACGATTAAGCATCTACAGTTTACTAAAACGGTATTAAACGTAGTCAATGACAACACAATCAACCTACGAGCATAGATAACTCACTCGATAAGTAATATAGACTGAAAATTTCAAAATATTAGGCGAAGTGATTTAGTCAGAACGGAAGATGCATAAATTGTAGATCCAAAAAAGGAGCGTTTAGCTCCTTTTTATTAAAACTAATTGCCTTTTCTCAGGCTTTCATCCCTACTATATTTCTTAAATATTCGTAACCAACTAGAGATAGTTGAAGCGCGTCTTTTTGATGTTTCTGAATTCAAACCTTTCACGCAATCTTTAATGAACTCTTTCGCAGTGTTCTCTTGAACATCGTATATATTATTAACATTTGCCCATTTCATCCAGGCCCACCCCAAATCACTCGATTCGAATCTCTCTGACAAATATTGATATCGAGCATTCTTGCTCTCTTTGTGATGTAAGAAACGACCCGCTGACGTGACAGACTGATTTTTATTCAACAAACCAAGGCAATAAGCAGCCGCAGTATGGTATTGAACTTGCCTGATGGAGGATATTCCTTCTATATCATCATGCTGAATAAATTCACCATTAACCTTTCGGCAAACCACATCAATAATACGATCAATGTCGCTTGATTGAGGGACTAATGATGAATCTATAAAAGTAGCAGTACTCTTCTTCAGCACCTCTATCGATGGAGCTAACTCATCACTTTTTATACTGATATGATTTTGTAAATACTCATATGTTTTCGGCTTCAAAGTTAGCTCAAGAGTATCTTCGCTCACTATTTCTAATAAATCTTTTAACTTATAAGGGTCTAATCCCAAGTTTTTTAAATTTTCATCTAATGAAGTCGTATTAGAAAGCAACGCATTTAGTTGCTCGATCGCTACAGATGATTTTTCTGGATAATTAGTTCCCAGCTTAACTTCAAAAGAACCAAAGGTAGCCGTTAATGGATAAAGCTTGGGAATTTCTCGAGTATCATCTTCCATTAAAGATTCAATAACAGCACTTAATACATTTATAACCTTTGTCACGACACTTGTACTTACAGAAGATAAGGTCTTAGATTTCTTAGCAATTAGCAATTCAAAATTCCAGTCGGCTTCTTCTGCACAAACTTCAATTTCTGCAGGCTCAAGATAAAAAATATTTGGTGGTAAATTAGTTAATAGGACCTGTTCAGAAGTTAACATACTACATACAGAATCATTCGAAGCATCAAATGGTATTTTTATATTATAAACACATTGCTCTGGCTCTAAATAAACATCACGAATAGAAAACTTCTGCCTTCTAAGTTCATCAAGTCGTTTATGAGAAATAGGAGAATAAAGCCATGTTGTAACAGATTCATAATGTAGATCACCACTCCAATAAACTAGAAACAATTGCTCTAAGTTATTTTTCACAGAAAAGCATTTGGGCCCTTCAAAATCATCATAGATTTCAAATAGCTTTAATTTTCCTAACTGTGTATTTTGGGGAATAATACTCATAATAACTCTTCAATACATATATGTAAGTGAGGCTCAGCGCCCACTGTTTTCCAAAGAGTGACATGTCCATCATTAGCTATTATATTCGGTATAGCCCCAAGGGAATGACATAATTCTCCACCTACTATTTTCTTATTACCAAATTGCTCAGGAGCAGAATATCGCTTTTTGGCTCTAACAAGAGAATCTAACTTAGACCAAACAGATACACCGTAACCTTTATGTCTATTCTTACTAGAATAGTTAAAATGTGGATTGTCTAAATGATGCATTCTAAAATCATTTGGCCTAGGCGGAACCTGATTGACTAGCCTATAAACATATCCCGAAGCAGGTAAAACCTCTTCTCCTGGCACATCTATAGGAAATTCAATAGGCCATTTATAATTCAGACTGCTACTCATTTATTTTTACCTAGTGACGTTAGCATCACCAACACATGTTTAATATTTTAATACGAATTAATCCAATCCTAGACTCATTATTGTATTTTAGAGACTTAAACCTGAATTCATCGCAAAGATGATATAATTTATTTTCGCAATGTTATCATCTACCTAAGTTGGGTGTCCATATTCCAAATGACTAATTGTTTATTATGTGATAACACCTTATTGACAAATGTAGTACTCACACAACAAAGGAAATAAATAGTGATAGACCCAACAGTTCAACACAATCAAGGTTTGATTTTTAATACTCTAGCGGTCACATTCTCACTATATATTATGATATATAGTCTTTTGAGTATCTGGTTACTATTTGATGGTTTAACAAATAAATTTTCATCTTTATATTGGCTGTGGGGAGTTGATTCCAACACGGGCTTTACCGGCCCGGTTACTCTTCTTTTATTCACGGCACTTGGTGCAATCTTAGGAGGAGCAATACTAAATATCATCTCTTTTCACAAATATTTTTCAGTTGAAAAAAACTTTGATGTCGAGTATTTCTGGGGATTTTTCTTTACCCCTATCCTATCTCTGATTGTAGGAATTCTAATTTTCTCACTCGTACAAGGTGGACTACTAGTCCTAAATGGTTCAATAACTGACAGCTCAAAATCAATAAACTCGGCTTTAGGATTCACTGCCATTGGTAGTATTGCTGGTTATAACTGGGATATATTTATTCGAAAATTACAAGATATGTCTAAAATACTAAACCAAAAAACTCAATAGCCTAATAAAAACTCGCCATGCGTTCGGCGAATATAGCGAGCCTACTTAAATTCTTTGTCATAAACACTTACGCTGAAAGTTAATAGCAACTCGTTATATTTTTTACTTCAAGTTTAAAAAAAATTAGCGATTATACTTAGATTTCACGTTGTAATTTATATAAGCATTAAGTCCATCACCAGCAAGCGCACGTTTCTTCATTTCTTCTACATGATGCGTCCCTGCCACAGCATAACTATAAGTATATGAGTTAGGTGTACCATCAAACCAAACCGTTATAGATGTATCATGAATTTCAAAACAATTTACACCAGAATCATTATTTATATCAGCGTACTTTTGCATATTGTTACTCCCAATGGATTGGTAATAGAATAAAAAATATAACAGCTTTATATACGTCACAAAAGCGGAGTAACATAGCCACCCATAATTATTAGCGTATATTTGCGCACTGGTCTAGTCTTTAGTTACCTTTATTTACTTGCAGGTAATGAATGATGGCCAGACCAAGACAAACGATAGTGAGCTTAGGTGACACGCCTTATTATCACTGCTGCTCACGTGTTGTACGTAAAGCATTCTTATGTGGAATTGATAATACAACAGGTGACGACTATGAGCATCGTCGTGAATGGGTTGATTTACGCATTATTGAGCTTGCGACTATCTTTGCGATTGATATCTGTGCCTATGCCGTCATGAGTAATCACTTGCATATTGTCCTTAAAGTGAATGCCGATAAAGCCAATAGCTGGTCTGATAAAGCAGTGCTTGTTCAATGGCATAAAGGCTTTAAAGGCACGTTACTGACGCAGAAATTTGTTAAAGGTGAAGACCTTAATGAGTTTGAACTTGAAACTGTTCATAACTGCATTACCGAATATCGTCATCGCTTAATTGATCTTAGCTGGTTTATGCGCTCACTCAGTGAACCTATTGCCAGACAGGCCAACAAAGAAGATAACTGTACCGGCAGATTCTGGGAAGGACGCTTTAAATCCCAGGCATTACTTGATGAAACAGCCGTATTAGCTTGTATGGCATATGTTGATTTAAACCCCATTCGCGCGAAGAGGGCGACAACCCCTGAAACCTCAGATCACACCAGCATTCAGCGAAGAATTCGCTCAGCTATAAAAGGTGAGCAGCCAGCAGAATTACTGCCGTTTGTCGGTGATGAATGCCTGAACATGCCTGACGGGCTGATGTTTAGTGTGACGGACTACATTATACTTGTTGAAGATACCGGTCGAATTATACGAGAAGATAAGCGCGGTGCCATCAGTTCAAGCAGCCAAGGCATTCTAGACCGACTTAATATTCCTGCAGACAACTGGCTTAAAATTACCACTGAATTTGGTCATTTATTTAAAGGTGCGGTGGGAGCCTTACCGGCATTAACCGAATACTGTGAACATTTAGACCGAAAGCGACGCCACGGAGCAGCAAACTGCCAACGCTGGTTATGTGCTTAAAGCTTAATTTTTCAACTACTTGTAAGTGACCCCTCTCTTAATTGAAATCAAGCTTCTTCTGTTGGTTTTAAACGGCCATATTCCTCATATTCCAGCATCTAAAGCCTCGTTTATTTAAAAAAGTTAAATTTATGCGTTTGAATAACTATAAAAGACCGCCGCAATGAATGTTGAAATAGGCTATTTTAATATTTAGAAAAATGGGTGGCATTGTTGTTTATTAGAAAAATGGGTGGCATTGTTGTTTAGCAGCATTGTTGTTTAAGAAAAATGGGTGGCATTTTTGTTTTGCTGAGAACAAATAACTGAACTGATGTGGAGCGTTCATATATGTTCTCCTTTTTGCCTCTTTATCCTGCCTTTTTACTATAAAAAATGCCTTTCCAGTCTTCCAGTCTTCCAGCCTTCCTGTCTTTGAGCCATCCAGCTTTTCCCCAAAAAGACATAAGCATCCCTTGGTTTTTATTTTTATTTTAATTTATATCTTCATATTAAAAACAGAATAACTAGCTACAACATTCTGATTTTGATAGAATTTTTAAATTTAATTACTTTTACTTATCACCTGTAAAATATGGATATATAAATGAAGTTGTTGCAAAGTACACTGTTCACGCTTTTAATCGTCTCCTGCCCTTCTTTTGCCGCTAATCAAACCAATGATTCATTCTACAAGGCTAAGAAAATACTTGAACAAAAGGTCTATCAGAACCACAGGATAACGCTCTATTGTGCTGCTTCCTTTGATGCTCAGAAAAACATTATTCCACCTGAAGGTTTTTATACTGATAAGTATGTTGAGAGAGCCAAAAAAAATGAGTGGGAGCATGTTGTGCCTGCGGAAAACTTTGGACGCACTTTTAAAGAGTGGCGTGAAGGTGATAAACAATGTGTAACCAGTAAAGGCAAAAGCTTTAAAGGCAGGAGATGTGCTGAAAAAGTGAATACTGAATATCGCTATATGCAAGCGGACATGTTTAACCTTTACCCAGCTGTCGGTGCTGTGAATGCCCTTCGGAGTAATTATAGTTTTACTCTGTTAGCGAATGAAAAAAGTGATTTTGGTAACTGCGAAATGAAAATAGAGAATCGTAAAACAGAGCCCCCAGTAAGGGCAAGGGGGCGCATTGCTCGCACTTATATGTATATGGAAGAGACTTATCCTCGCTACAAAATGAGCCGGTCACAACGGCAATTAATGAATGCCTGGGATAAGATGTACCCCGTAAGCGAATGGGAATGTAAGAGAGCAGGGAAGATTGCAATTTTGCAGGGGAATGAGAATTTAGTCTTAAAACGGGCTTGTTCGTAAGTGTGTCATACGCACATTGTGGCACACACAAAATATGGCTTTATTAAATATCATGCAACTATATGATTTATAGACTGAATTCGGGAATTAAAAAATGGTCCTAATTAATTAGTGACCATCTTTCGTTTATAGGGCATTGCAACAGGGGGATTACAGAAGTCATTATCTATTATTTTTATTTTTCACAAAAAATAACGGCCAGGTTGTCATCCAGATCAGAATAGAAAATAATTTTTTTAATGGATCGTGACTGCTTGTCCAAAGCGGTTTTTGATCAATAGGTTTGGCATTTAACATTAACGCATATAATAAGCCAATGACAAGATAAGTAATAACGATGTAAATAAAGGTGAACATTTCAGCCCCGGTGATAATAAACAGATCCCTATCTTATATTAAATTAAGTGCATCTCTAAATAACCTTGCGGATTAAATTAGCGATCACTTTATTTTAAGGCCAGGAGTCGGGCGATCAGGGTAAATAATAACTGCTCAGTATTTCTTAAAATTCAAAAATGCACTTATTATTTGAATATAAAGACTATTTATATAAATGCTGCTCTTTAATGTAATTGATTACACTGTCTGGGGTTAAAAAGTCAATACTGATATCATGACTTAACAGTTCGCGTATTTCAGTTGATGAAATAGCTAATTGGCTGGTGGCCTGAAAGTAAATTTTACCAAATTGATGATTATGTAAATCGTGTTTATCCGTCGTTTGGTGGTTTGCCACAAGGGCTGCGACTTGTTGGTTAAATTTATTCTCCCAACCGGGGCGGTGGCTGATGATTAAATGGCAGTAGGAAAGCATATTTGTCCAATCAAACCATTTATCAAAAGAGATTAATGAGTCCATTCCCATAATGAAACAGATCGGGGTATTGGGGTATTCAATTTTTAATTCTTTTAATGTATCAATGGTATAACTGGGTTTGTGACGTTTTAATTCACGCTTGTCAATGGTCATTCTAGGTTGCAGACTTATTGCTAATGCCACCATTTTGCTGCGTTGTTTGGCGCTGGCATGGCTCACTGATTTGTGAGGCGCAATATGATTTGGCATAATAAAAAGCTGCTGTAGAGAAAGTGCTGCAGTGATTTCCAGTGCCGGCCGTAAATGCCCAAAATGAATGGGATCAAAAGTGCCCCCTAAAAAACCGATCGCTTGTTGTTGAATATCCATATTGATAACTGTCCTTTGAAATTAGAAAATAGAAACTTCTATTTCTGCACACTGAATAAGCATTTTTTCAAGCTTGTTAATATTTAAACGTGTTAATGCATCTCTTATTAATTGTTGTTTTGCTGGCCAAAGTTTTGGTTGCTGCTGGTTGAACTGTTCGTTATAAGAAATAGCTGCTGCAGAGAAAATGCTGCAGTGGTTTCCAGTATCGGACGTAAGCGCCTTCTAAAAATCGATAGCCTGCTGTTGGAGATCTATATTGATATTTATCCTTTGAAATCAGAAAAAAGAGTATGTGATCTCGTTAAGTTTTAACCAATTAGAATCTCTATTTTCTACTTTAATAGA
Organism: Psychromonas sp.; assembly: GCA_047629075.1. Lineage (GTDB taxonomy): Bacteria > Pseudomonadota > Gammaproteobacteria > Enterobacterales > Psychromonadaceae > Psychromonas. Next base: position 19,986 of record JBLHWW010000034.1, read on the forward strand.
AATTTCTATTTCTGCACACTGAATAAGCATTTTTTCAAGCTTGGTGATATTTAAACGTGTTAATGCATCTCTTATTAATTGTTGTTTTGCTGGCCAAAGTTTTGGTTGCTGCTGGTTGAATAATTGCGTTAAAGAATGCTGTTGGCTTTGATAGCTAAGTTTAAGGAGCTTTTGAACTTCATTATTCAAGGTTGCGCATAGTAATAAAAGCTCAGTGCCTTCGGCTTTTATCTGCTTTAAAATACGCTCAGCACGCATTTGATCGCCGGCTAATAAACTATCAATCCATTGGAAAAGACTAAAATGGTTGTGGGTGGTAATGCTTTGCTCAACTTGCTGCAGGGTTAAATTTTGCTTCGGATATAACAGCGCCAATTTTTCAAACTCTTGTTTAGCCGCCAATAAATTACCTTCAAAATGTAAACAAAGATAATCGACGATTTCTTTATCTGCGTGCAAATTGAGTGCTTTAAGACGCTGAAAAATCCATTGGGGAAAACGATGCGCTTGCGGCAGGTTGGTTGCAACAAAGATCCCTTGTTGTTCTAAGGTCTTAAACCAAACATTGCTCATTTGCTGATTGTTGAGTTTTGGACCCTGTAAAATTAACAGGATATCTGGATGTAATAGGGGGGTAATTTCTCGAATAAAAGCGCTGTTTTCTTTGTTTGTTTTAGTTAGAGTTAATAATATAATTTTTTTTTCAGAAAAAAGGGAGAGTGTTTGGAACTCGCCAAAAATAAGATCACTGTCAAACTTACCATCAAGGCTGAAACTTAATTTTTCCAAATAGCCTTGTGTTTTTGCCGCTTTCTGAATTTGCTCCGTTGCTTCTAAACAAAGTAGCGCCTCATCACCGAAAATCAAACAGCAGCTGGGTATTCTTTGCTTAAGGTGTTGGTTCAATTGTTCAGGGTAAATACGCATTTTTTATCGCTTATTTTTTGTTTTCTAGGCTGAGCATGGTGGCAATAATATTGTCGGCGGCAATACCGCGCAATTCCTTGGTTAATATTTCTGATTCTCGTGATTTTGCGAGAGCTTGTGAAGCATTCTCAGTAAAGTCACGATAGAGGTTTACCGAAAATTCTTGGGTTTGGTAACCGGGAGATTGAATTGAATATTTAACATTATAACTTATCTCTTTTTCTGCATTCTGGGCGTTAACATAAAGAGATATAATGCGTGATGATTGGCGATCTGGAGAGACTTTTAATATGGCAACATCGGCTTCCGGCTGATTCATTATTTGAATACCGGCACCGCGTAAACGGATTTTAATAAAACGAGCTAATTCACTATTGCTATCATTACTTTGTAAGTAAATTTTAGGGTATTTTTCAATAAGGCCATTGTTGTTCTTTAAATGAAAACCACAACTGCTAATAAATAAAGCAGATAATAAGATTAAGCTTATTTTAGTGAAAAAAAATGTGCGTACTGTGGACTGCATAAGAAGCCTTGTCTGAAGTGAAAATAGGCGGTGAAACAAATCGCTTGCTCATACCGACAAAATATTGCTAAGTGACTGTTACTTAGAATCAAAAATGTTTACAATTTACTGCTTCTATATCTCATGATGAGACATAGAAGCAGTATGGATTTGAATGTTTAAAAATTGATCACTGATTACTTAGTTAGCCACTATATTCAATAATTTACCCGGGACAAAAATGATTTTACGAATGGTTTTTCCATCGGTAAATTTATTGACATTCTCATTTTCCAGCGCCATAGCCTGAACCGCTTCCTGTTGCGCGTCAGCGGCAACGGTCAATTTAGCCCGTAATTTACCATTGACTTGCACGACTATAAGCTTTGAATCTTCAACCAATGCACTTTCGTCAACCGTAGGCCAAGGTGCATTTAATATGTCTTCCGTTTGACCTAATACTTCAAATAACTCTGCGCAGATATGCGGCGTAATAGGGGCAAGCAACTTAGTAATCGCAACCAATGCTTCTTGTAAAATAGCACGATCTTGCTCGGTTTTTGTGGCCGCTTTAGTTAATTTATTCATCAACTCCATCACCGATGCTATAGCCGTGTTAAAGGTTTGGCGACGGCCGATATCATCGGTCACTTTTGCAATTGTCTTATGCAGTTCACGGCGCAGTGTTTTTTGTGCTTCGGTTTGTGATTTAAGATCTAAATCGACAACGGTGCCTAATGCTACGTGGTCAAAAGCAATTTTCCATAAACGTTTTAAGAAACGCAGTGAACCTTCAAGGGCTGAATCTGACCATTCTAATGTTTGATCCGCAGGCGCTGCAAACATCATAAACAAACGCACACTGTCTGCGCCGTATTTATCGATCATAATTTGCGGGTCAACACCGTTATTTTTAGATTTAGACATTTTGCTCATACCGTCATAAATCACTGTTTGTCCATTTTTTGTTGTGGCTGAAATGACTTTACCTTTTTCATCGGTTTTAGTGTCTACCTCTGTGGGTGCAACCCAGACTTTACCGCCTTTAGTATCTTCATAATAATAAGCATCCGCTAATACCATGCCTTGCGTAAGCAGTTTTTTGTACGGTTCATCACAATCGACTAAACCAAAGTCACGTAATAATTTATGGAAGAAGCGTGAGTATAAAAGGTGCAATATTGCATGTTCAATACCGCCTATGTATTGATCAACCGGCAGCCAGTAATTCGCTTTCTCAGGATCTAACATGGCATCATCGCTTTGCGGTGAGCAGTAACGTGCGTAATACCAGCTTGATTCCATAAAGGTATCAAAAGTATCTGTTTCGTGTGTCGCCGGCTGGCCGTTATAGGTTGTTTTTGCCCACTCAGGATCGGCTTTAATGGGAGATACAATGCCGTTCATCTGCACATCTTCAGGCAGAATAACCGGCAGCTCGTTTTCTGGAACAGGCACAACGGATCCGTCTTCCAGGTTGAGCATTGGAATCGGGGTTCCCCAGTAACGCTGACGGGAAACACCCCAATCACGTAAGCGGAAGTTCACTTGACGTTTGCCTTTGTTATCCGCGACTAATTTTGCCTCTACGGCGTCAAATGCAGCACTGAAGTCTAAACCATCAAATTCGCCGGAAGCAAAACAAACACCTTTTTCAGTGTAAGCTTCAACGGAGACATCAACATCTGCATCAGTAGGTTTAATCACCGCCTTAATTTCCAGGCCGTATTTCTTAGCAAATTCATAATCACGCTGATCATGCGCTGGCACTGACATCACTGCGCCGGAGCCGTAACCCATAAGAACAAAGTTTGCTGTCCAGATTGGCACTTCTAAGCCGCTGATAGGGTGAATTGCTTTAAAGCCGGTATCAACACCTTCTTTGGCCATCGTTGCAATTTCAGCTTCTGCTAATTTTACATTTTTACATTTTTCACAAAATGCCGCTAGGGTTGCATTATTCTTAGCGGCTTCCAGTGCTAACGGGTGTTGTGCGGCAACCGCGACATAGGTGACACCCATTACGGTATCCGGACGTGTGGTATAAACAGAAAAACTTTCCTCTTTTCCACTTACTTTAAAGTCCATTTCGATACCTTCAGAGCGTCCAATCCAGTTACGCTGCATAGTACGTACTTGTTCTGGCCATTCGTCAAGCTTGTCTAAATCATCTAATAATTCTTGGGCATAGGCCGTTATTTTAATAAACCACTGTGGGATTTCTTTCTGTTCAACTAATGCACCACTGCGCCAGCCTCGGCCGTCAATAACTTGTTCATTTGCCAAAACAGTCTGGTCAACCGGATCCCAGTTAACGGTGGCCATTTTTTTATAAACCAGATCTTTTTCAACCAATTTTGTAAAAAACCACTGTTCCCAACGGTAATATTCAGGTTGGCAAGTAGCCAGTTCACGACTCCAGTCGTAACCAAAACCTAACTGTTTCAGTTGCGTTTTCATATAAGCGATATTTTCGTAAGTCCAACCTGCCGGTGCGGTATTATTTTTAATGGCGGCATTTTCAGCGGGTAGACCAAAGGCATCCCAGCCCATAGGCTGCATTACATTTTTGCCCTGCATACGTTGGTAACGGGAAATAACATCGCCGATAGTATAATTGCGCACGTGACCCATGTGCAGTTTGCCACTCGGGTATGGAAACATGGAAAGGCAGTAATATTTTTCTTTAGAGGGGTCTTCCGTGGCCTTAAATGACTGGTTTTCATCCCAATTAGTTTGGAATTTTTTTTCAATCTCTTTAGGATTATATAACTCGTGCATATTGTGTCTGCCTAGCAATGATAAATGAAATAATTAATTAGGCATTAGAATACAGGAGCGTGGGCTCTGCAACAATAATTATGAGTAATAAGCTGTTTTTTCCTAGGGCGTGTTGATCTTTCGAGTATGATTTTTGAACAGCATGGTAACGCGTTATAATTTATTTCGCCAAAAACTAACTACAACACGAAACCATGCCTAGATTAATGTTAACCGATAAACGATGGGAAATGCTACTTCATTT
>JBLHWW010000035.1:0-23959 GCA_047629075.1 Psychromonas sp.
CGAAGCTCGAAGCTCGATGGCAGACGGCTTTTCTCCAGGCAAAAAAAATCCCCACCGGAGTGGGGATTATTATTCAAACTGAGTTAGTTTAAATTAGAAGTTAAAAGTACCTTTAACTTCTTTAAGACCATTGTAAGGTGCTTTAGAACCTAGAGCTTCTTCAATACGTAGCAGTTGGTTGTATTTAGCAACACGGTCAGAACGGCTTAATGAACCTGTTTTGATTTGACCAGCAGCAGTACCAACAGCAAGATCTGCAATAGTTGAATCTTCTGTTTCGCCAGAACGGTGAGAGATAACAGCTGTGAAGCCAGCATCTTTAGCCATTTTGATTGCAGCAAGCGTTTCAGTTAAAGAACCGATTTGATTGAATTTAATTAAGATAGAGTTAGTAATACCTTCTTTGATACCACGCGCAAGAATCTTAGTGTTTGTAACGAATAAATCGTCACCTACTAGTTGAATTTTATCACCTAGTAGTTCAGTTTGGTGTTTGAAACCATCCCAATCAGACTCATCAAGACCATCTTCGATAGACACGATTGGGTATTGATTAACAAGATCTTCAAGGAAGTAGTTGAACTCTTTAGCAGTAAAAGTTTTACCTTCACCTGTAAGTTCGTACATGCCAGTTTCTTTGTTGTAGAACTCAGATGCAGCACAATCCATCGCTAGGGTAATATCTTTACCTAGTTCGTAGCCTGCGTTTGCAACAGCAACTTTGATTGCAGCAAGTGCAGCAGCATTAGACTCAAGGTTTGGAGCAAAACCACCTTCATCACCAACAGCTGTTGAGTGACCATCAGCTTTAAGTACTTTAGCAAGGCTGTGGAATACTTCAGCACCCATACGCAGACCTTCACGGAAGGTAGATGCACCAACAGGCTGAATCATGAACTCTTGGATATCAACAGAGTTATCAGCATGCTCACCACCATTGATGATATTCATCATTGGAAGCGGCATAGAGTAAACACCAGGAGTACCGTTAAGATCAGCGATGTGAGCGTATAGTGGCACTTTTTTCGATACTGCAGCCGCTTTAGCCGCTGCTAGAGAGACAGCCAGGATAGCGTTTGCGCCAAATTTAGCTTTGTTTTCAGTACCGTCTAAATCGATCATTATTTGGTCAAGTTCAGCTTGTTTAACTGCATCTTTGCCAAGAAGTGCTTCAGCGATTGGACCGTTAACAGCGGTAACAGCTTTAAGTACACCTTTACCTAGGTAACGCGCTTTATCACCATCACGCAATTCTAATGCTTCACGAGAACCAGTAGATGCGCCAGATGGTGCAGCAGCCATTCCGATTGAACCGTCAGCTAAGTGAACTTCAGCTTCAACAGTCGGGTTACCACGTGAATCCATGATTTCACGACCAAGTACTTTTACGATAGTAGACATAATTGTTCCTTTAATTGTATTAAAAAATAAGTTTAAAAACGGGTTATATAATGCCAAATCACTTTAATGCGTCATTTTTTAACAAAAAAAAGTGATCTGGTCAACAAAAACTATGAAAATCGACCCTGTTGATGATCTATCGCAGATTTTATAAAGCCTTTAAATAAAGGATGCCCATCTCTTGGTGTCGAGGTGAATTCCGGGTGGAATTGAGAAGCAACGAACCATGGATGATTTGGGATTTCAATAATTTCGACTAATTTTTTATCTTCAGATAAACCGGTAACCACTAACCCTGCTTTCTCTAAAATAGGTAATAAATTATTATTTACCTCATAACGATGACGATGACGTTCAAATATTTCTTTGGTGCCGTACATATCAAAAACTTTAGAACCTTTTTTAAGGTGGCAAAGCTGTGCACCGACGCGCATAGTGCCGCCTAAATCAGAGTTTTCTGTGCGCTGTTCAACCTCACCGTTTTTATCTAGCCACTCGGTGATCAAGCCAACAACAGGTTGTTCACAAGTAGTCTCAAATTCCGTTGAATGTGCATTTTTAAGGCCGGCGACATTGCGTGCAAACTCAATGATCGCAACCTGCATACCTAAACAGATACCTAAATAAGGCATTTTGTTTTCACGGGCATATTGAGCCGCGAGAATTTTACCTTCAATACCGCGTTCACCAAAACCGCCTGGCACTAAAATCGCATCAATGCCTTCTAAAATAGAAACACCTCGAACTTCAACATCCTGCGAGTCGATGTATTTTATTTTGACAGATGCCGCATTTTTCAAGCCACCATGTTTAAGGGCTTCATTAACAGATTTATAAGCATCGGGCAGTTCAGTGTATTTACCTACCATACCAATGATAACTTCATTTGAGGTGTTCGCTTCTTCAGAAACGACTTGTGCCCATTCGCTTAGGTCAGCTTCAGGACAGTCAAGACCAAAACGTTTCACACAAATCTCATCAAGGCCCTGCGCTTTTAATAGAGCAGGAATTTTGTAGATTGAATCTACATCGCGTAATAAAATGACAGATTTTTCAGTCACATTACAGAATAACGCAATCTTCACACGTTCGTTAACGGGAATATTCACTTCAGAGCGGCAGACTAAAATATCCGGTTGAATACCTAAACTGCGCAACTCTTTGACGGAATGCTGTGTTGGCTTGGTTTTAACTTCACCCGCGGTTTTTAAATAAGGCAATAGTGTGAGGTGCATGTAGATGACACTATCGCGCCCTACTTTCAGACCCAACTGACGAATAGCCTCCAAAAAGGGCTGCGATTCAATATCACCGACTGTGCCACCGAGTTCAACGATCGCAACATCGTGACCTTTACCTCCAGCAACAATACGTTCTTGAATCTCGTTAGTAATATGCGGAATAACCTGAATAGTTGCACCAAGATAATCACCACGACGTTCTTTAGCCATCACTTCAGAATAAACACGACCGGTTGTGAAGTTATTACGTTTAGTCATTCTGGTGCGAATATAACGCTCGTAATGCCCTAAATCGAGATCTGTTTCTGCACCATCATCGGTTACAAAGACTTCACCGTGTTGGATCGGACTCATGGTGCCAGGGTCTACGTTAATATAAGGATCTAGTTTCAGAATGGTGACATCCAGACCACGTGCTTCTAGAATAGCAGCCAGTGAACCTGCTGCAATGCCTTTACCGAGTGATGAAACAACACCGCCCGTTACGAAAATATATTTTGTCGTCATAGTAACCCTGAGAGTTTAGGAATGTAAAAAAGAAACTCACCTTTAACAATAAAAAATACAAACGCACAAAATCATCAGCTTACGAAACAACTGATGTTAATAATATGGGGTAATCTATTGTAATTTTAGAATGAGAATTTAGAGCATTTAGATGGGAATGCAGTATAGCAAGACCGCGCATTTTCGACAATCTTTTCTATTCATTTCATTTGGACTGCAAGCTAAAATATACTTTGCTTTTTTTATTTTTCTAAATTTAGCCAATTTCCACTAAAAATCTAGAAACTTTAAGGTTGTGCAATTACCTGCGGAATGAAATGACAGCGGTCAGCTATCAGTCATCAGCTATCAGTCATCAGCTATCAGTCATCAGTCATCAGTCATCAGCTATCAGCTATCAACAGACAGCCGACAGCCGACAGCTATCAGCAGCTGCTTTTAACCAGATCCCAAATAGCATTCAACTCATCAATGCTGCAATCCTGCATTTTTTTACCCTGTGCGAGTACACTTTGCTCAACCAGGCGAAAACGTTTTTCAAATTTACTGTTCGCCTGGCGTAATACCTGTTCAGGATTACATTTTAAATGACGCACTAAATTAATATTGGCAAATAATAGATCCCCTAACTCTTCTTCAATACGCGCTTGTTGTTGCTGTTCACTGAGATCATCACGTCTTACTTCCACTAAAACCTCTTCTATTTCTTCATTAATTTTATCAACAACGGGCGGCAAACTATCCCAATCAAAGCCAACATTTGCACAACGTTTTTGAATTTTATAAGCACGGTTTAATGCCGGTAAGCTTAAGGGAATATTGTCTAATACACTGTCGCTTTTATTTTCTGACAAGGCTTTTGCGGCACGCTCTTTGTCTTTTTCGGCTTCCCAATTGGCATGAATAGCCTCTTCATTCGCAAACTCGGTCTTGGCAAATACATGCGGGTGACGACGAATCAGCTTTTCACTGATCGCCTCAATAATATCGTTAAACTCAAACAGTCCCTGCTCTTTTGCCATCTGCGCATAAAAGACCACTTGAAATAACAGATCCCCAAGCTCCCCTTTTAACTCCTCAAAGTCTTTCTGCTCGATAGCGTCTGCAACCTCGTAAGCTTCTTCAATAGTGTGGGAAACAATAGAGTCAAAAGTTTGTTTTTTATCCCAAGGACAGCCATTTTCAGGATCGCGCAGTTGTTCCATGATCTTTAACAGAGGTTGTAAATTAGCGGTTGGCATAAAAGAATCCTTAATAGTTAGTAGCAATAAATAAACCGCTAAGAATAAATGAATTGTCAGAGATTATAAACAGGATATTAATTACACCTGAATATAACCTTCCAGCATTTTTGCCTTATAGGCTTGACAAGCCCATAGATTAGCCGATACTACATTAGCGAAATCTAATTCAATCTAATCTAAGGTTCATTGTCAAGGGTGCACTCATGAAATCAAAATATTATTCAACCTCAGCATTTTTTATAAGCTTGCTTTTTGCTTTTATGTACAGTAAATCACTTGTTGCAGACACACTGTTTGAGGTGATCGAGGAGAAAAAAGAACAGATCGTCATTTTTGATGCCACCATTGAAGCCATTAATAAAGCCACACTTTCTTCACAGACCAGCGGACGCATTACAAAAATAAATTTTGATAGCAATGATTACGTTAAAAAAGACAGCATCATATTGGAAATGACTAACAAAGAGCAGGGAGCACAACTAGCCGCTGCGGAAGCAAATGTATTACGCACCCAGGCAGCTTATAATGAATCAAAGTTAACCTATGATCGTTATAAAAAACTTTTTCCTAAAGGCGCTATTTCACAAGGCCAATTGGATCATGCAGCAGCCACGGCTGAAACCAATAAACAACTTATAAGGGCAGCGTTGGCGAATTTAATCCAAGCCAAAGAATCCTTATATTATACTATTGTCAAAGCTCCCTTCGCAGGCCTTGTGACCGAACGCCATGTGGAGATAGGTGAAACGGTCAATCCTGGCGAACCACTTTTTTCTGCTATGTCCTTAACCCACCTGCGCGCGGTAACCGAGATTCCACAGCTTTATATTATGGCGCTGCGTAATAATCCGGAATTTATTATTACTCTGAATGATGGCAGTAAACTGTTTTCAAATAAAATCACTTTATTTAACTATGCTGACCAACAGTCACATGCCTTTAAGGTACGTATAGACTTACCGCTGACCGGGAAACTTTTATTACCGGGGATGTGGGTAAAAGTGCAATTTGTCAGGGGCGAATCAACAATAATTAGCGTGCCAGGCAGTGCAATATTGACCAATAACGAACTGAATGCGGTGTATCGGGATGTTGATGGTAAAGCGGTTTTAACCCAGGTTCGATTGGGTAACAGAGTGGATAACAACATTGAAATTTTATCCGGATTACATCCCGGCGATAAAATCAGTATTGATGCTTACCAAAAGCTAAAACAATTGGGGGCTAAATAATGAATCCGCAACTCAATGTTTCCGGCAGAATTGCCCAATACTTCCAGGGTGCTGCGATTACGCCTTTACTGGCTATAGTCGGATTATTATTAGGTTTTTTCGCTCTTATGGTGACTCCCAAGGAGGAGGAACCGCAGATTGATGTCACTTTTGCAGATATCTATATCCCCTTCCCCGGAGCCTCTCCTAAGGAGGTTGAAAACCTAGTGACTATTCCGATGGAACAGGTTATTTCTGAAATAAAGGGTATTGATAGCACTTACTCTTTTTCACAACCCGACGGTGCGATGATCATCGTTATTTTTAAAGTGGGTGAACAACGTAACGATGCGATTGTAAATTTGTATAATCAAGTTTATTCCAATATGGATAAACTGCCGCGGCATGCCGGCGTAGGTCAACCATTGATCAAACCGCGCGCCATTGATGATGTGCCCATCTCCTCATTAACACTTTGGTCAAAAGATAAAAATGTCACCCCACAGCAGTTAACTCAGGTTGCACACGGCCTAGAGAGTGAACTTAAACATATCAACGGCACACGCGATATCTATACCGTTGGCGGACACCAACTGATTGTCGATATCCGCATTGATCCCATAAAAATGAATGGTTTTGGAATAGGCTTTGATGCTATTAGTCAAGTTATAGCCAGTAATAATACCAGCTCATCACCGGTTTCTTTAATACAGAATAACCAGCAGATAAAAGTACAAACAGGCCAGTTTTTACAAAATATTTCCGAGATCAAAAAATTGATTGTTTCGGTTAAAAATGGTTTTCCTGTTTACTTAGAAGATGTCGCCAAGGTTAATCTGTCCGCCGATATTCCAACTCAAAATGTGTTGCACGGTGAAGACGGCAAGTTATATCCTGCGGTAACGATAGCGATTGCCAAGCAACCCGGTAAAAATGCCGTTGATGTCACCAATGCAATAGCTGCGCGCATTAATAAAATCAACAACGTGCTTATCCCGGACAATATTGAGGTCACCATCTCTCGCGATTATGGTGCAACTGCTGCAGATAAATCCAACACTTTAATTACTAAACTTATTTTTGCCACCAGCGCAGTGATCATTTTAGTGTTATTAACCATGGGTTGGCGAGAAGCTATTGTGGTCGGCGTGGCTATTTCAATCACCCTGACTATCACCCTATTTGCCTCATGGGCGTACGGATTTAGCCTCAACCGGGTCTCTCTGTTTGCACTTATTTTTTCTATCGGAATTCTGGTTGATGATGCGATAGTGGTAGTGGAAAATATTCACCGCCATATGAAGATAAGTAATGAAAAACTCAGTAAAATCATTCCTATTGCGGTCGATGAAGTCGGCGGGCCAACTATCTTGGCAACTTTTACCGTTATTGCCGCCCTTTTGCCGATGGCTTTTGTCAGTGGCTTAATGGGCCCCTACATGAGCCCCATTCCAATTAATGCCAGCATGGGAATGCTTATTTCATTAGCTGTTGCCTTGGTGCTTTCACCCTGGTTAAGCGGAAAATTATTAAAACATCACGCGCAGAAGAAAACAGCGATCACTAACACGAGCAAGCAAGATCAACCCATACCAGAAAATTTTATGAGCCACTTGTTCCATAAAATAATTGGTCCGTTTATTATTGGCAAAAAAGCAAAAATGGCGCGTTGGATTTTATTTATTATGATGATGATATTAATCCTGTTATCAGTTCTTCTGCCGCTCACAAAACTGGTGGTCATGAAGATGTTACCCTTTGATAACAAATCAGAATTTCAAATCATGGTAGACTTACCCGAAGGCAGTCCAATTGAAGAAACCCAACGTTTACTGGTGGAATTAAGTGCAGTAGTAAAAGAGGTGCCTGAAATTAAGAACTTTCAGATCTATGCAGGTACTGCAGCACCGATTAACTTTAACGGTCTGGTACGTCATTACGATATGCGCAGCACTCAGGAGCTCGGTGATATTCAGGTAAACCTTACCGACAAAAGTGAGCGGCAGCGCGACAGCCATACGATAGCGGTCAGCATTCGCGACCAGCTGCAAAAAGTCGCAAAACCTTATCAGGCTAATGTAAAAGTCGTCGAAATGCCACCTGGACCACCGGTATGGGCGGCCATTGTGGCCGAAGTCTATGCCCCGAATGCGGCGCTTAGAGAACAGACCGCCATACAGTTAAAAACCTTATTTCATGGTGCTGACGATGTGGTTGATATTGATATCGTGTATCCGCAGGATCAGGAAAAATGGCAGGTTAATATTGACCGCAGTAAAGCCGCACGATTAAAAGTGCCCTATGCCAATATTGTCGATGCCGTATCAACCTCCGTTGGCGGCAAAGATATTAATATTCTACACAGCGATAATCAAAAGTATGCCATTCCCATTCGTCTGCAACTCAAAGAAGGTGATAAGGTTAATTTGGCACAGGTCTTAAACCTTAAACTCGTCAACCAAAACGGTAAATTAATTTCTCTCTCGGAGTTAATTGAGATTGAGAAAACCCTGATTAATAAACCTATCATGCATAAAAATATGATTCCAATGATTATGCTGACGGCGGATATGAGCGGTAAATTGGACAGCCCTTTATATGGCATGTTTTCTATATACAACACCATTAAAGACAATCATTTAGATATAAACCAATATCTAATTAATCAGCCTAAAGGTATCGAAGAAATTGCCGTATTGTGGGATGGGGAGTGGAAAATAACCTATGAAACCTTTCGGGATATGGGCATTGCTTATGGGGTTGGCATGGTATTGATTTATCTGTTAGTCGTTGCGCAGTTCCGCTCATATCTGGTCCCGCTTATTATTATGGCGCCTATTCCTCTAACCATTATCGGTGTTATGCCCGGGCACGCCCTATTAGGACAACAATTTGCTGCAACCTCAATGATCGGGATGATCGCTCTGGCGGGTATTATTGTCAGAAACTCAATTTTGTTGGTTGATTTTATTAATCATCAAACCAGCAATGGAAAACCTTTTCAGGAAGCGGTTATTAATGCCGGAGCAGTACGTGCTAAACCTATTATATTAACCGGATTAGCCGCTATGATTGGGGCGTTTTTCATTATTAATGACCCCATTTTCGGGGGGTTAGCAATCAGCCTGATCTTTGGTATCTTTATCTCAACGATCTTAACTCTGGTGATTATTCCGGTGCTCTATTACGCTTTTATGCATAAAAGATTTGAGTCATAAACAGCATAACAAAAGAAGAAAGTGCCGCATCAATAAATGCGGCACAGGTCTATCGGTGCCATAAAAAATTACTGCAATATATCTACTATTTTTTTCAGCGCTTCAATAAAACGCTCGGCTTCCTCAAGGGTATTATAAATTGAAAAGGACACTCTTACGGTACCTTTGCAATTAAGTTCCGCCATCAGGGGCATAGCACAATGCGTTCCACTGCGCACAGCAATACCCTGCGCATCTAATAACATAGCAATATCGCTCGGGTGCTCACCTTTAACAGAGAAGCTCAGCGCACCGGATTTAATCCCACCCTGGTTAAAGACAATTATTGTGGGAATTTTCAATAACGCTTTTTCGGTGAAAGTTAATAATGATTGTTCATGGTCAATTAAATCCTGGCGTTTAAAAGCACGAATAAAATCAATGGCCGCTCCCAGTCCTATCACACCGGCAATATTGGGGGTGCCCGCTTCAAACTTAAAAGGTAATTGGTTAAAAGTGCTCTTTTCAAAACTAACGGTTTTAATCATCTCTCCACCGCCCTGCCAAGGAGGTAAGGCTTCTAACAGATGCTGTTTGCCGTATAAAACACCCACTCCTGTCGGGCCAAATATTTTATGACCAGAAAAAACGTAATAATCACAATCAAGATCCTGTACATCAACGACTAAATGCCCAACCGCTTGGGCACCATCAATAATGACCTGAGCGCTAACTTGATGAGCAAGTCTTATGATCTCTTTAATTGGATTAATAACGCCCAATGCATTGGAGATGTGGGTAACAGAAACAATTTTGGTTTTTGCACTTAATAAACGCTGGTAACTCTTTAAATCTAAATCATGCTGCAGGGTCAATGGAATGATTTTTAAAACGATACCCTGTGATTCCACCAGCATTTGCCAGGGCACAATATTAGCATGGTGCTCCAGTGCGCTTATAATGACTTCATCACCGGCTTTCAAGCCTATAGATAATACATTGGCTAATAAATTAATGCCTTCCGTTGTGCCTTTTGTCCAGATGATTTCTTTTGTATTCTTAGCATTAACAAATGTTTTTAGCGTCTCTCTGACGGACTCAAAGGCGGCCGTCGCACGAAGGCTCAGATGATGGCTTCCACGGTGCACATTCGCGTTATCGCGCAAATAGTAGGAAGCAATGGCATCCACCATAGCTTGGGGTTTTTGGGTTGTGGCAGCATTATCTAAATAGATCAAAGGATGTTCATTAATCATTTGATCTAAGATCGGAAAATGTTGACGTATCTGATAAACACAAAAAGAAGAGTTTGACAAAATGATCCCACCTTTTAATTCCGTAACAAAAATAATACCGCGTGCCGCATTATTTTTAGCGAATCGTTGTAATACCAAAGGAATTAATGAAGTGTTCAGTATTGCACTGGAAAAATTAACACTAGCAAGGTCTGAGTTACATTAGACCATTGATCTGTTCTTCACAAAATCGTATGGAACGATTTTGAACAGCTTTAGCTGACCACGAAGTCCTGAAGAACAGGATGTTCTGAATAAAATTCACAACACAGTTAGAGTTTATTTTAACAAGCTAGACTGGACACCTGTTTAGTTCTTTTGCTATAACTTAGCCGTTACGCCCCTCAACCATCAGACGTTTCATCTCCGCAACTGCAGGTCCAAAACCATCAACAAGCGCGCGGGCAACAACAGCATGCCCAATATTAAGCTCGATAATTTCAGGCAATGCTGCAATAGGTTTAACATTATGGTAATTAAGACCATGACCAGCATTCACTTTAATGCCCGCTTGGCTTGCATAAGTCGCCGCTTTTGCGACGCGCATTAATTCCAACTGTTGAATCTCTTCCGACGGCGCATCGGCATATTTACCCGTATGCAGCTCAATATAAGCAGCACCGGTTTTAATGGCTGCATCAATTTGCGAGTTTTCAGGATCGATAAATAATGATACCTGAATAGCGGCAGCATTTAAGCGGCTCACCGCTAAGGCAATTTTAGAAAATGAAGCAACCACATTTAAGCCACCTTCAGTGGTCAGCTCTTCGCGTTTTTCAGGCACCAAGCACACAAAGGCGGGTTTTGTTTTTAGCGCAATATCGACCATCTCATCGGTCACGGCCATTTCCAAGTTCATCCGCGTTTGCAGCGTTTGTGAAAGTACTGCGACATCCCGGTCATTAATATGGCGGCGATCTTCACGCAGATGAATCGTTATTCCATCGGCTCCAGCACACTCCGCAATAGCGGCTAAATGAGCAGGCTCAGGATAACAGGTACCACGAACGTTACGTAATGTTGCGATATGATCGATATTAACGCCAAGTAAAATCTTGCTCATTTACAAATTATCCTTTATTGTTTATTTAGCCGTAAAGAGTGAACGACTATGTAATGGTTTGCCACCTAATAGATTAGCTAATGCTTGCCGGCAAAATCGTTTTGCTGATTTTAAGACATTCTGATTTGAAAAATCACGTTGTGCTAATGCAAGTATATGCTGCCCGCTGTAAACGTCATGCTGTTTATGAATAGCTTGCTTAGCAAAAAAACCCGCTTGATGCTGATATTGGTATTCATAGCCGCTTTCAATTAATTCACCGCTATAAATATCTTCGCTAAAATTAACCCCGTAGCCTAATGTTTCAATGAGTGTCAACTCAAAAAGACGCAATGCTATTTGCGGATCCGCAGCGCCGGCAATGGCTAATAATGTTTGCTGATAACACTCAAATAAACCATCACAGGCTGTTTCTGCCTGCAATAAACGATACAACAATTCGTTGATATACATCGCCAAAAAAAGTCGCTGCCCGACTAATGGTACAACTTGAGTTTGCGCTTCAAAGGATTTAACTGTTTTTAAACTGCCGCGACCAAAATAACTGACTTGTAACAGAGTAAAAGGTTGCGCCGTACCACGCTTCATACGCGTACTGCTGCGCCCGCCTTTATAGACCAGACTGACTTTACCAACATCCTGGCAGAAAAGATCAATTAACTGACTGGTTTCCCGATAAGGACGTCGATGCAAAATAAAAGCATTGTGGCACTCAATAGACATTCAATAACCTCAGAAAGTGGCTAGCTAAAAGCTGTCAGCCGCGAGCTAGGAGTTACGGGCTGCGAGCTACGAATTCGAAGTTCGCCACTCGATGCTCGCCGCTTTTTAGCCTAAATAATCATCACCATAACCTAAACTGCGCAGGGCGCGCTCATCATCAGCCCAACCCGATTTAACTTTCACCCAAATTTCCAGAAAGACTTTTGAATCAAATAACTCTTCCATGTCAATACGCGCTTGTTTACCTATCGCTTTCAGTTTTTCACCTTTATTACCGATAACCATACGTTTTTGACCTTCCCGTTCCACCAGGATCAAGGCATTGATATGTAAAACACCATTTGCCTGCTGTTTAAACTGCTCGATTTCTACCGTTACAGAATAAGGCAGCTCATCACCTAAAAAACGCATTAATTTTTCACGGACAATTTCCGACGCCATAAAACGAGAGGAACGATCGGTAATGTAGTCTTCAGGAAAATAATGCTCCGATTCGGGTAATACTTGTTGTGCCCAGCTGCGAATTTTTTCTACGTTATCGCCCTTTTTAGCGGACATAGGTAAAATATGTTTAAAGTCATAACGTTTGCCCAGTGCTTCTAAATGCGGTAGTAATAACTCTTTATCTTCGACATTATCAATCTTATTAACGGCTAAAACAACCGGACATTTTAAGTACTTAAATTTACTCAGTACCATGTCGTCATCTTCATTCCAGTTGGTGCCTTCAACAACAAAAACGACCATTTCAACATCATTGATTGAACTCGATGCAGCACGGTTCATTAAACGGTTAATTGCACGTTTCTCTTCTATATGAAGCCCTGGCGTATCAACAAAGATAGTTTGGTAATCACCCTCAGTATCAATACCTAAGATACGATGACGGGTGGTTTGCGCTTTACGCGACGTAATACTTACTTTTTGCCCTAAAAGAGCATTAATAAGGGTTGATTTACCGACGTTAGGACGACCCACTATTGCCACTAATCCACATTTTTGAGTCATCATTTTTCTCCCAACATTAGAAAATCAACATTGATTTCTATTAACATTTTATAACCTTTTGCCTGTGCGGCACATCCACATTTCAGAGCCATTATTTAGCTCCTAACACTAGAAAATCTATATTGATTTCTATTAACATTTTATAACCTTCTGCCTGTGCGGCACATCCACATTGCAGGGCCATTATTTAGCCCCTGATACTAGAAAATCTATATTGATTTCTATTAACATTTTATAACCTTCTGCCTGTGCGGCACATCCACATTGCAGGGCCATTATTTAGCCCCTGATACTAGAAAATCCATATTGATTTCCAGTAATATTTCAAGACGTTCTGCTGCAGTCAATCCGCATTCATATTGCAGGGCTATTATTTAGCCCCTGATAAGCTATCTAACATTTTATTTGCCGCTATCTGTTCTGCTTTACGACGACTGGTGCCTTGGCCTTGCACTGATTTTAGACCGTCGATCGAACAGCTCATGGTAAAACGCTGATTATGCGCTTCACCTTTAATTTCCAGCACTTCATAAATAGGTAAAGGCTGTTTACGGGACTGCAGATGCTCCTGCAGGCGTGTTTTAGGATCTTTTTGGCTAATGCCAGGCTCTATCGTATTTAAACGACTATCGAACCATTTTAAAATAAGTTTTTTGACCGTATCAATATCTGAATCTAAAAATGCAGCACCAATAATAGCTTCTACACCATCGGCTATAATCGAATCACGTCGAAAGCCACCACTTTTTAATTCTCCCGGTCCTAAAATCAAACAATCGCCGAGTTGGAATTCTCGTCCAATCTCAGCCAGCATTTTTCCACAAACCAAGGTTGCCCGCATACGGCTTAAGTCACCCTCATCAACCTTTGGAAAACGCGTATAAAGATCCGTTGAAATAGCATAACTTAGAATCGAGTCACCTAAAAACTCTAAACGCTCATTATGACTTCCCAATGCACTGCGATGGGTTAACGCCTGTTGAAGCAGTGAAAAATCTGAAAAAGTATAAGCAATGCGTCTTTCTAAACGTTTTAATTCAGCCTGTTTGATCATCATTTTATTCCACCGGTTCGATCAAAGCGCACACCACTTGGAACCCAAGAAGGTATAATACTGCTGCTGTCACGCTGAAATTCAAAACTAATCCAAATCGCAACGGCTTTACCTACTAAGTTTTGTTCCGGCACAAATCCCCAGTAACGACTATCTCTGCTGTTATCACGGTTATCACCCATCATAAAATAATGCCCCTTGGGCACAATCCACTCATAAGCGACCGTCTCGGGCTGCTGGTAGTAGCGGGAAGGTTGATCGATGCGCCTCGGGTTAATCAGTATCTGATGTGCCACTTCGCCTAACATCTCGCTGTAAACCTGCATTGTACTTTCTTCATCAATAAATTCCTGCTCGCCAAGAGGCTTCATGTCTAACGCTTTGTATGAAGCACATGGGGCACTTGTGCATAAATATAATCTTTTATCTTTATAAACAATATGATCCCCCGGTAAACCAACAACACGTTTGATAAAATCGACACGAATATCTTCAGGGTATTTAAAGACGGCAACATCACCACGTTTTACCTTGCCCATTGGGATTAAGGTATTTTGCCATACTGGCTCTTTTACACCGTAAGAAAATTTTTCCACCAGAATAAAATCTCCCACTAAGAGCGTTGGCATCATAGATCCAGAAGGGATTTGAAAGGGCTCATAAATAAATGAACGCAGTATAAAAACAACCATGATCACCGGAAAAAGTGAACGTGCATTTTCAATCAATACATTTTCTGGATGAATGGTCGCAAGCACCTCCTCATCAAGTGTAACCGTCGCTTTTTCCTGTGCAGACTTTTGAGCAGCCCGTCGTGCAGGCCCCCATTTTATTTTATCAATAATCCAAATAATACCAGTTACAAAGGTTGCAATAACTAAAATAAGTGCAAACGTATTTGCCATGTTAATTCCTATAAAAAATGGGTATGTCAAAATCATATTATTTAAGCGGACATAATTGAACCACATGGTTCAATATCGGTTTAACTAATATGACTAGTCAGTTAAGCGCAGCGTTTACCACGCTTGAGTATGTAAAAAAACAAAAATGCGCAGATTAAAAACCCGCGCATTGTACTTTTATTGCTTTATTGAAAAATGCAATTATTTGTCTTTACCTATGTGCAATACAGCCAAAAACGCTTCCTGCGGTATATCTACGTTACCCACAGATTTCATACGCTTTTTACCTTCTTTTTGCTTTTTCAATAATTTTTTCTTACGGCTGATATCACCACCGTAACATTTTGCCAATACATTTTTAGTCAACTGCTTAACCGTTGAACGGGCAATAATCTTACTTCCAATCGCAGCTTGTAATGCAATGTTGAACATTTGACGAGGAATGAGCTCTTTCATTTTCTCCACCAAATCACGGCCATAGTTTTCAGAGTTTGCGCGATGCGTAATTAACGCTAAGGCATCCACACGTTCACTATTAATTAGAACATCAACACGGACCATATCAGCAGCTTCAAACTTAACAAAATTATACTCAAGCGAAGCATAACCGCGACTGGTTGATTTCAAACGGTCAAAAAAGTCCATTACAACTTCGCACATTGGAATATGATAGGTTAACGCCACTTGCTTACCGTGATAGACCATTTTGGTTTGCATACCGCGTTTCTGAACACAGAGTGTGATGACATTACCCAGATACTCCTGCGGCACTAAAATATTACATTCTGCAATAGGCTCACGAATTTCCTCAATATCATTTGTAGCTGGAAACTTAGCAGGGCTATCAATGTAGAGCACTTCACCCTGAGTCGTTTCAACTTCATAAATAACCGTTGGCGCAGTGGTAATAAGATTCAGGTCATATTCACGTTCCAGACGTTCTTGAACGATTTCCATGTGCAATAAACCGAGGAATCCACAGCGGAAACCAAATCCTAATGCCGATGAGTTTTCTGGTTCATAAAATAATGAAGCATCATTAATACTTAATTTCGCTAATGCATCACGAAAGTTTTCGTAATCATCGGAGCTGACCGGAAATAGCCCCGCATAAACTTGAGGTTTAGCACGTTTAAAACCGGGTAATGCACTCGCGGCCTCACGGCCTAAAATAGTTAAAGTATCACCGACGGGGGCACCTAAAATATCTTTGATACCCGCAATAACATAACCCACTTCACCCGCTTTTAGAATGCCAGTTTCTTTTTGTTTGGGTGTAAAGTAACCTACTTTAGCAACCGGATTAACCTGGCCTGTAGACATCACCTTCATGCGATCGCCAACTTTAATTTGGCCGTGCATAACACGTACTAATGAGACTACACCCTGGTAGTTATCAAACCATGAATCGATGATTAATGCCTGCAGCGGTCCGGTTAAATCACCCTCGGGAGGTGGAATACAACGAACAATCTCTTCTAATACCAGATCAATGCCAACGCCCGTTTTTGCAGAACAACGCACCGCATCAGCCGCATCGATACCAATAATATCTTCAATCTCTTCTGCCACACGCTCAGGATCCGCGGCGGGTAGATCAATTTTATTTAAAATCGGCACCACTTCTAAGTTCATTTCCATTGCGGTGTAACAGTTGGCCAATGTTTGTGCTTCAACGCCTTGACCGGCATCAACCACCAATAAGGCGCCTTCACAGGCGGCTAATGAGCGCGATACTTCATAAGCGAAATCAACGTGTCCAGGCGTGTCGATAAAGTTAAGCTGATATGTTTCACCATCTTTTGCATGGTAATCTAAGGTGACACTTTGCGCTTTGATGGTGATACCACGCTCGCGCTCAATATCCATCGAATCTAACACTTGAGATTCCATTTCTCGGTCACTTAAGCCACCACAAGTATTGATTAAACGATCTGAAAGAGTCGACTTACCGTGGTCGATATGGGCGATGATAGAAAAGTTACGAATATTTTTCATGAAGCCTTTAAATACCTCTTTAGTTGCATGCTAGCTGTTTAGCTCATGCCGTGCTTACCACGATAACACCTAAAAACACGCTAATCTGCATTGATAAGTCATTTGGGCATATATTGCCGTGTATTCTATCGAATTTATCCTACAATCGCTATCTTTATAGCACCCTGCCGGGTAACGAGAAAAAAACCTATTATTAACATTAGGGCCGGTTTATTTTTTGGGATTGTTTTTGCAGCAGTTTGTAGGTTCTTTATACAAGGCGGAGCTTATGCAGTGTAGTTATTGATCATAAATAACCGATAATACCGTAGAAAGGAGTTACAAATGCTGCCATAAAGGTTTGGCTACAAAAGAGTACTGGTAGGCAGAAATTCTTACCGTATTAGTAAACAACATCTTGTTTTTATACAAGATAATCAGCCTTTAACTGTCAGTCAGCTATTTTCAACGTGCCCTATTTCACAAAATGGCATTACAGTTATCAAATTAAAATCTAATCTTGTTAAAGAATTAACTTAATTGTTAAATTTAGCTTACAATGTAATTGCTTTTTTAAGTATGGTTGCTGGCCGGGTATTGAGCATGTTTGTCAAGCCAGAAACACCAACGAAAGAGATTACCAATTAAGTTAAGTGATACTGGCTACGCGCTTCTGGGAAATACCCCTTTTAGAGGTGCGACGATGACCAACTAAGCGGGTATTAAATCGGAACGCAACGTTTGCGAAGCAATAACTTAATTTAAACTATTGGTAACTCCAAACTCATTATTTTTTCTATTTATCTTTGAGGTTATTTTATTATGAAATCAAACACATCCGTGTTGCTTTCAATCGTCATTGCGATTGTAGGTTTTGCTGTGATCAAACTATCCCAGTTAACAATTGATGGCGCATATTTATTCGCAATAGGCGCATTATTCAGCGGAATAGCGGTTCAATTTAGCGCGACTAAAAAATCAGTTAGTCCAAGAAAAGAAGCAAGTGAAGGTGATCTTTCCACCACCACTACCACCCTTTATGTTGGTAACTTACCTTACCGGGCAAACGAAATGGCGATACGCTCTCTTTTTTCTGAGCATGGTCAGGTTCTTTCAGTACGTTTAATGAAAGACAAACACACCGGCAAACGTCGTGGTTTTGGTTTCGTCGAAATGCCTGAAAAAGATGCACATAATGCAATTAATGCATTAAATGAATTTGAGTTTCAAGAACGTTCTTTAAAAGTTCGCGAAGCAAACGAACGAGCTCCTCAATCAGAATCAGCTCCAGAAACAGATAAACCTCTTTAGATTTACATTAAAGTGACATTTTAAACGCTCTTTGGAGCGTTTTTTTATACTTTTTTACCGCCATCTATGAGCATCAGAGTACCTAAAAGCCAAACGAATCCCACTTAATGCTAAGGAGTTAGATATGCATTTAGACAGCAGTGTCTTAATGGTGATCTTTGTGATTTTGTCTTTACTGCTTGGCGCGTTGATAAAATCTGTTTCCAAAACACTTTCTTACCCCTATTGTGTTATTTTGTTACTAGCAGGCCTAAGCCTTGGTCTCTATGGGCGTACGGAGCACATACAGGCCAATTTGCCAGGGTTAAACAGTGCATTAAGGACTTTGGCGCAGGTTGATCCACACCTTATCCTCTTATTATTTTTACCCACTCTCATTTTTGAATCCGCATTTTCCATGGATCCCCATTTGTTTAAACGTATGAGCAAACAGATAATGGTCTTAGCTGTACCTGGATTGATTCTCTCCACGGTGCTCACCGCTGTTTTAACCTTCTATCTTTTTCCCTGGCAATGGTCATGGACAGTGTGCTTTTTATTTGGCGCCTTGATCAGTGCCACGGATCCCGTTGCTGTTGTCTCCTTATTAAAAGAAATCAGTTCACGAAAACGCTTAGAAACCCTGATTGAAGGAGAATCATTATTAAATGATGGCACCGCCATTGTATTATTCAGTCTGTTTTATGGCTTATTAACCTCAGGTGGGCAAGCTGACTTAGATATTGCGGCAATATTGAGCAGTTTTATTTTGGTGATATTTTTAGGACTGTTTATCGGTTTAGGCGTTGGCGCGCTATTTTTATTTTGGATTGGGCGTGTATTTAATCAGGCCATCATTGAAATCACCCTCACTATTTCGGCCGCTTATATTGCTTATTTTATTGCCGAAAATGTATTTCATGTTTCCGGGGTTGTCGCGGTGGTGAGCTTGGGCATACTGGTTTCGAGTGTAGGACGCACTCGAATTTCACCAGGCGTCAGTGTTTTTTTACATCACTTCTGGCAAATGATGGCCCACATTGCCAATACACTTATTTTTATTTTAGTCGGTATTATTATTGCCTCGCGGATCCGTTTGGACAACTGGGAATGGTGGGTCACTTTAGCGGGTTTATATATTGGCATTCAGATTATACGGGCGGTAACGGTATTTACATTTATGCCGATTTTAAAACAGGCTGGTATTAGCAAACAAAAAGCGATCGTTGTTATCTGGGGCGGACTGCGGGGAGCGGTCTCCTTAGCACTAGCACTGATCATTGCCCAGGATCACTTCTTACCCAAGGAGCTTGGTGATCAAATTTTATTTTTAACGGCAGGTATTGTGGTATTAACCATTCTTATTAACGCCAGCAGCATGAGCATACTATTAAGATTTTTTGGTTTAGATAAATTACCCGAGGCGAAACAGGCCAGCCTGATAAAAGCGCAGCAAAGCATTAAACAACATTTGACAAATGATCTGGTTTTATTACAACAGCACGAATTTTTGCAGCGTGCCGACTGGAAAAGCTTAACTGAGCCTCTCACTGAAACTCAACCGGTCAGCGCGGTGCAGGAAGCCGATTTTCTAGTCGCTTTCAGGCAACGTTTATTAGAAACTGAAAGACAATTTTATTGGTCTCAATTTAGTCAGGGCTCCTTACCCGCACAGGCAACCAAAAACTTGGTCACGGCGGTTGAATTTTCTTTAGACGGCAACGCTGAAATTTCGCCACGTACGACTCTTTTTGAGACCTGGAAAACACCCAATTATATACTTTGGTTTTATCACATCCCTTTTTTGAATAAGATGGTTGTCAATTTTTCATTTGAGCGTCTATCACTCAGTTATGATACTGCCCGCGGTTTTCTTCAGGGCCAGGAAGAGATTCAAAGACATCTGCAGTCACTGTCCCCTTCAGAGCAGGACAGAAAATTAGTGGAGCAGGAAATTGAGGACAACAAAAAACACACTCGTTTATATATTCAAAAAATAAGAGACAATTTCCCAGCACTATCCTACCGTCTGGAAACCCATGCAGCACAAAGGTTACTACTTCATCTAGAACGCGTTTATTTGAATCAATTAATCACCGAGGGGGTCTTTGATGAGAGCGAAGCTAAAAAGCTGACCAAGGAAATAGAGTATAAAATAATACATTTGGCGAAACCACCTCATAGGGTTAGCCACAAACAAATCAGTACACAGCTGGCGTTAATGCCATGGGCAAAAGGTATTCAGGAAAAAAGTTTATTGCTACTCGGTCGCTTAGCAATACGAGAAATTTATAACAGTGGCGAGCTGATTTATCATCACAATAGACATTCAGCCTCGATCGCATTGATTTTACACGGCAAGGTAGTATTAATGAGCCCCGGCCATGAAGAGATTGCTGGAACAGGCGCTGTGATTGGTATGGATGCTTTTCTAACCGATCGCTTTAATAGCAGTGCAAAGGCGATGACCCCCGTTGAATTAATCTGGTTAAATATAGAACACTTAAAAAAAATCATTGCACAGGATAAGCAACTCGGGGACATGTTTGCCCGCCACTTAGCACCCCATAAGCCTTGACACTATTAATATCGATTGCATCTTACTGTTATATTAGCCCGGTATAAAAGTTGCTACCTTCTCGCTCTAGTCATGCAATGAGATTTGATGAAACTTAAATATTTTAACCTCGGTTATTCTATCAACATCCGTTATCGTGTGTTCAACGGCCCCCTGAAAACTAATTTCATTGAAAAAAACAAACAATTCAACTGGTTGAGCAAGGTCGTTACCAGTCTAATATCTTTGATAAAAGTGCAGCCAAAATTGTGAGTTATACCAAGTCCATTAAATTCATGCCCATTTATGCTTGTTAAAACACATGCTAGCTAGACATAAAACTACGTTTTAGCCTTTGTTCTTGATTTTATAATTAGAACAACTCGTTACTGCAATCAATGCCTTGCTTTCATGCGTTTTTCCAGCGCCTAAATAGATCATCTAATTAGTGGAATTGATATAAAAAAAATGCAAAATACTCTTGTGGTTAATGACGAGTCGGGCAAAGTGGATGTTGTTCGCAGTGCTGATATTAATAAACCGACATTACTGAGCAACTTAAATATTGGTGCTGACAGCCAATGAAGGAGATGATCACAGCAATTGGCTAACTAATTTATCTCCGGCCGATTGTTAAGTGGGTAATTATTACTTTAATTTGGAAGACCAAGCCTGTAGCGATGATCTTAAATAAAACTTTTGGTGGGCGTTCATTCTCCATTTGGAATGTCGATAAGGAGCAGTTGATTTTTTATTTGGGTAGTGATTTTGAGCGTATTACCACGCAGAAATACGCTGCTAATTTCAACCAAACCCACAGTAAAACAAAAGCTGATAATCGCAGTGGCAAAGAGGGCCAGGAACCTGAAGCCTTAACCACTGCTATCATTGATGGGTAACTTATGCCTTTATTGGCCTTAAGCGCATGGGCGGCATTATGGTTTATAACATTTCAGATCTTGCTAACGCACAGTCTGTACAGTATCTCAATAACCGTGATCTGAGCGTGGATCCCAAAGATAATGTTGTAAAAAATGCCGATGGCGTGCAGAGCTATGAAATAGATGCCAGTGATTTAGGCCCAGAAGTTTTCCGTTTTGTGCCCACCAAAGACAGCACTACAAATAGCCATATTCTTATTGTAAGTAATGAGGTCAGCGGCACGACAAGCTTTTATCGTATTGCTTCATTAGCGAAATAAAAGTGATATAAGGTAAGTGTTTGTGTTTGCGCTTACCTTATATATGCAGTTATTTTTTAGGCGATAGCCTGGTGAATTAATTCCTGCAAAGGTTTAGGTAATTTTATTTTACCTGCCAGTACAAATTGATGTGCGTCATTCGACATTTTTTTCCATGTTTTGCTAATCATGCTGATCCATTTTTCCTGCGAGTATTCAGGATGCTTTTCAGCAAAAGCTAACATGTAATACTCGATAAAAACTAAGCCTGCAATATCTTCAACCAACTGGCTATCCGGATTTATTTTAATGGACTTTTTACTCACTGCACTTTTAACACGATCTAATGCAATCTCATCAAAACCGGCTTGGACCATCAAGCTTGCGACACTTTCAGCATGAAAAGTATAAAGATTTGTTCGCCACTGATGATATCCCTGTCGACCCATAGGGTAGTCACTGCGCGATGATTTCCAGCGCTGAATATGCTGCCCATGAACCGCAATTTTTAAAAGCTCGTCGGCGTCTGGTTTAAAGCGTGCAAGCATCTTCGACATACGCACCGAATAGAGATGTTCTTTTGGCCATTCTTTATTCTCAGCAATCTCCCTATTTGGATCATCGCAGTTTACTGCATCGATCAAAGAAATGACCTGCTCAAAAGGTTGTTGACTCATGGTACTACTCCAAAGTAGGTGTGCAAACACTCACAATAACTGACTATTGACCTTGATAGCCAGTTATAAATGATACTGTTTTGATTGAAGCGGCGTAGTTAATCCGGCACTACAATATAAAAGGCCAGGTCACCCTGCAGCGATTATTTCACTAAAGAAAGAATAAAGGAAAATTCTCTGGCGGTATCCTCAAAATGTTTACAGCGGCCCTATTTACCACCATGTCCGACTTCCATATCCGTATATAAAAAGTAATTGGTTATGATCAGTATTTAACGCACGCAGCTTAGCCACACTTGGCTGGTTCCCAATAATGGGACGGCAGTAATGATCACAGCGTAGTTAATCCGGACGCTACAGCATAAAAGGCCAGGTCAACCTGCGGCGGTTATTTCACTAAAGAAAGAATAAAGGAAAATTCTCTGGCGGTATCCTCAAAATGTTTAAAGCGACCCGATTTACCGCCATGTCCGGCTTCCATATCTGTATATAAAAGTAATTGGTTATGATCAGTCTTTAACGCACGTAGCTTAGCCACCCATTTGGCTGGCTCCCAATACTGCACCTGTGAGTCATGTAAGCCAGTAGTCACTAACATATTAGGATAGTCCACGGCTTGCACTTGATCGTAGGGGCTATAGGAAAGCATATAGTGATAATAATTTTTGTCATTTGGATTACCCCACTCATCATATTCTCCCGTGGTAAGTGGAATAGATTCATCTAACATAGTTGAGACTATGTCAACAAAGGGCACCGCTGCCACCACACCTTTATATAATTCAGGAGCCTGGTTAATGATTGCCCCCATCAACAATCCACCGGCGCTCCCACCCATCGCAAAGACCTTATTTTTTGCCGCGTAGCCAGAGCTGATTAAGCTCTTGGTGACATCGATAAAATCATTAAAGGTATTTTGTTTCTTAAGCAACTTACCCTCTTCATACCAAGACCGTCCCAACTCTTCTCCACCTCGAATATGGGCAACAGCATACACAAAACCGCGATCCAGAAGACTTAAGTTTGAAGAATCAAAACCAATATCTAAACTATGACCATAAGAGCCATAGGCATAAATAAGTATTGGGTTTTTATGGTTAAACAATTTTTTACGATAAACCAGAGAAACTGGCACTTGTGCGCCATCACGGGCAGTGACCCAAACACGTTCGCTTTTATAATCACCGCTATCAAACTCGCCCATTACTTGGCTTTGTTTTAATAAGATGGTTTCACCGCTGTTTAAATCCAATTCATAGACCGATGAGGGAGTAGTAAATGAGGTATATTGATAGCGAAATTTAGCTGTCTTTGCTTCAGGATTAAAATGACTAAAAACGGTATAGACAGGATCACTAAAAGTTAAGGTTTTTGACTCACCGGTTTGATGATTAATTTGACGTAATAGGGGTAAACCATTCTGACGCTC
>JBLHWW010000036.1:0-23958 GCA_047629075.1 Psychromonas sp.
AACTTTTCTACAGCCATATAGCGTAACTTAAGGCTTGCGTTGTTCGTGTAGGGAATTGATAATTTTTGAATTTTTTTCATTTTTAATACGATTATTTAGTGATTAAAAGAGAATACCATATTGGATCACAAATTAATTTCTTTTGGTATGATTTTAAGTTTGTTAAAAAATGCACCATGCACACATCATCAACAAAGCTAAAGGAGGGAAAGACAAAACAAACAATAATTAGCTTAGTAATCTATGTGTTAGTCATTACTCTGTGTAGTACGAAGCGCCTCTGTGCCTTCTGTGGTAGTGCCTTTGAGTTTATGACAAAAAATCACCAGACGCACTTGCTCATAAAAAGGAATCAGTTTATTTAAGTTCGAAGGCACTAGTTTTTTTTGGAAGCGAACTGTTGGTACCATTCAACTTCACTGATTACATCCTGCGTCGATTCTAACTGATCAATAAAAGTTAAGCCGTTCAAATGATCTAATTCATGCTGAAAAATACGGGCAATAAAACCCGTTAATTCTTGTTGCTGCAGATTACCTTGCCGGTCCACATAACCTACACTAATCTGGCTATGTCTTGGTACTAAACCGCGTATACCGGGCACACTTAAACAACCTTCCCAGCCTTTTACTTTCTCCCTGGAATAATGCAATATTTCAGGGTTAATGATCGCTGTTGGTGCCATTAATGGGGCGTCCGGGTAACGGGCATTGGGTTTAGAGCAGATAATGAAAATGCGCACACTATGATAAATTTGGGGTGCAGCAATACCGACACCACCAGCTTCTGATACCGCCAACATCATTTGGGC
Source organism: Psychromonas sp. (assembly GCA_047629075.1). GTDB lineage: Bacteria > Pseudomonadota > Gammaproteobacteria > Enterobacterales > Psychromonadaceae > Psychromonas. The sequence continues at coordinate 812 of JBLHWW010000036.1, forward strand.
AATTAACTGCTGGCATTCATCGGTAAGCACATTTTCAACTTCAGTCGCTCTTTGCCTCAGTACTGGATGGCCTAATTGAGCAATGGCAGAGGTGTTTTTTTTAGCTTGATTCATTAGCTTTAGTCTTTTGTGTTAATCGTTACTTCAATATTTTTACTCTCGCCGGCAAACCATTTTTGAACGTAGATAGATCCTAAAACAAGCGGCAGCCCATTTTCGGGGACTTCTTTATAGCGAATGCTGTTTTTATTGTGCTTTTCAAATTCGAATTGAATTACTTTCTCAGACATAACTAATTCATCCTTTATTTAACGTTTCATTGTATTGTATAAGTGTTCATAAATAAATTCTAGTGTTTAAGGTTTGTCAGTCGGTTATCAATGAACATATCTGCTTATTAATGGCTGATATGCACCTAATTCAAACGGGTGACTCACATCGGTTTGACCGTGGTAGTTGAGTAAATCTGGTCATGGTTTTGTAAGCTTCTAAATTGCTTTAGAACTTTTGCGAGTTAGTTTTCTATGGCGCTCAGGGGTAAAGCGAGATAGAAAATATTACGATTACGCCCTAAACTAATGACAAAAACTACTATTTCACTACATTGAGCTTTTGAAAGAAATAGTGGTAGTATCCCCATTTACTGATAAACAAAGAGGCAATCCTTTGACCCCATTATTAGAGTGTGATGTCCATCTATTTGACCTTGATAATACCTTGTATCCTCCTGAAAATGCGATTTTAGAGCAAATAGTCCCTAGAATGCGCAGCTTTATTAGCAATGAACTAGCTATTTCAATTGAAGAATCTAATGTGCTGTGCAACAGCTATTATCAACGTTATGGTGGTACGATAAGAGGGATTCAATTACATTATCCAAGTGTCGATCTTAATAAGTTTTCTGAGTTCTCTCATCAGGTTAATTTAGATGAGGTTGAAAAAGCAACAAAGCTTAAAGACGCATTACATGCATTTAAAAAATCACGTTATGTGTTTACCAACTCGCCATTGCCTTATGCGACAAGAGTCTTAAAACATATTGATTTATATGACTGTTTTGATGGTATTTTTAGTGTAGAACTGACCGATTACAAAATGAAACCTGATCCACATGCATTTAATACTATTTGCCAGCACTTTGGTTTTGAAGCTTCTGATGCTGCTTTTTACGATGACCAGATATCAAATATTTGTACCGCAAAAGCTTTAGGAATGCGTACTATTTTAGTTAACAGAAGTGATATTGATAAACATGATGCCTGTTATAAAACGGAAGACCTACCTAGTTTTGTCGAATCGTTAATAAAGTAATTTTTCACAGTGTCACATATTATCGTTGTTGTGGCTGAGTTATTTTGGTCATATTTTGGCGCGCTTTGCTGCGAAAGTGACTTAGATTTATCAGATCTAAACAAATAACACTTTATTTTCGAATAATATAAAAAATGGAAAAATCAACCTACAACCCTTGCTAACATTGGTTTTTCATGAAATTGCAATGTCAAAAGTGCAATAATGAAGATTAACTTATTTTTCACTCAATGGGGCTGCTTAGCGTTTGCAGATCTGACATTATCAGTAGAGATTATTCAGACGCTCCGTCAGCCAACAATGAGGCTTACTTGTCTATTATACCAAAAGAACTAAAAAGGTGATCACCCTTGCTGGTTAAAATTATCCCTAACTACGTTGTGAGTTTTGAACAGTGAACAATTATCTCCTGCAACTCTCGCCTTGTTAGTGCCAATTTTTTCTGCGCAATAATTGCTCACTTCATTAATTCCTTTAGTATTATTTCGTTATCTCTGTTGTCGCGAGTTCAGGCTCTTTTTTGGGCTCCGCCGGTTCCTTTTGTTGAGCTGCCTGGTGCACTTTTTCAGCTTCGAGTTTGGCATTCGCGGCTAGTGTTTGCTCAGCTTCGAGTTTGGCTTTCGCCGCTAGTGTTTGCTTAGCTTCCAGTTTAGCTTTCGTGGCTAGTTCTTGTTCAGCTGCAAGCTTGGCTTTTGTGGCCAGTTCGATTTTTTGTTCAGCTGCAAGCTTAGCTTCTGCGGCCAGTTCGATTTTTTGTTCAGCCTCCTGCTTGGCTTTTGTGGCCAGTTCGATTTTTTGTTCAGCTTCCAGTTTGACTTTTGCGGCTAGTTCGATTTTTTGTTTAGCTTCTAGCTTGGCTTTTGTGGCCAGTCTGTTTTTTTGTTCAGCCTCTTGCTCGGCTTGTGTGGCTAGTCTGCTTTTTTGCTCAGCCTCCTGCTCGGCTTTTATGGCCAGTTCGATTTTTTGTTCAGCTTCTAGCTTGGCTTTTGTGGCCAATCTGCTTTTTTGTTCAGCCTCCTGATTGGCTTTTTCTGCCAGTTCGACTTTTTGTTCAGCCTCCTGCTTGGCTGTTTCTGCTAGTTCGATTTTTTGTTCAGCCTCCTGCTGGGCTTTTTCTGCCGGACTGCTTTTTTGTTCAGCCTCGAGCTTGGCTTTCGCAGCTAGTTCTTGTTCAGCTGCAAGCTTGGCTTTTGCGGCCAGTTCGATTTTTTGTTCAGTTTGCCGTTTTGTTCTCTCTGCGACAAACCAGGTTAATGTTTTTAGATATTGACGGATATTGTTGACATAATGTTGGGCTTCCCGGCCACGTGCATAACCGTATCGGGATTGGCTATACCATTTTTTTTCATGAAGCAGTGGCAAATTTTCTTTAACATCTGACCATGCATCAGGATTTTGTTTTCTTTTCAGGGTGATCCTCCTGGCATCCATAACATGCCCGTAACCCAGATTATAACTGGCTAATGCAAACCATATTCTTTCATGTTCGGGAATACTCTGCGGTAGGCGCTTAATAAGCAGTGTTAAGTAGTCAGCGCCCCCCTTGATACTTTGAGCGGGATCTAATCTGTTTTTGATGCCAATATAATCTGCCGTATCAAGGGTTAACATCATCATGCCGCGCACTCCCGTGGGTGATTTGGCCTTTGGATCCCAATGCGACTCCTGATAACTGACTGCGGCGAGTAATAACCAATCCACCGTCGATGTGGCATGTTTTTTAAATAAACTTTCAAATTCAGGCAGTATGCTTTGGTTGCGTCGTAAAAATACTTTTGTATCAACAAAATCAAACTGCCTGACATGACCAAAATATTTTTCTTCAAGCTTGGCGATGCTCTGGTCATCGTATCTGTTACCCATAAATTCAATGATTGCAGAGTACAGCGTATCATCCCGATGACGCTTCAATAACCAGGCGACAGGTTGCTTTTCCGAGATCGTAAAGGCTTCCGTTAACACTGGATAATAACGTTGTTTTTGCGCCAGTGTTGAGCTGTTAACAACGGCAAAGGTAATTTCCTTTTCGGCGACTTTTCGTAGTAAGGTCTCCTGATCTGAGTTTTCTAAGACGTTAACTTCAAGTTCAGGCATTGTGCTTAACAGCTTTTCCAGTGTTTCCTGATGGCTGCTATCTTTAAGGACAGCAACTGGGGCATTAATGTCAGCGGCTTCCCGAGGACGATAACTGCCCTTGCGATAAACTAATTTTTGAGAGGCAAAATAATAGGGAGGTGAACTACGATATTTTTGTGCTCTTTTAGGGGTTAAAGTGAGGCCCGCAGCGAGAAAATCCACTTTGTTATTATCTAAAGCCTGAAATAACGCTTCGAATGTCGGATATTCTTTAATGGTTAATTTAACCTTTAGGTCATCGGCAAGTTGTTTGCCCAGTTCATAGTCAAAGCCACTGTAAACACTGCCGTCAAAACTATAAGTTAAGGATCCATTAATCGTCCCCATCATGATATCACCCCGCTTTTGAATATTTTCTAAGTGAGTGGTCTGTAAAAAAGGGTTGCAGGCAGTTAGCAATAACAATAAAAAACTAAAAGAGAGCCAGGCTATTGGTTGCTTAAATTTTATAAAAGGCATCTTTAGATCCATATAATGATTTTTGAGTGGAGTCGTCTGGATTTCCAGGGAAATGTTGCGAAGATAACATTATCAAAAATAAATTAAGTTCGACTATAGAGGGTTTCTATTTAATATAAAATGCTTTATGCATATAATACGGCTATTAATACCAATTATGTCAAACAGGTCTGGATGTGAAGGCCATTCTATTAAAGCGAGAAGAGCCTAACTGTAACACTTTTTCGTTGTAATTGGCGTAACCCAAGTTCATTTATCTATCTTATGAGAGAAATTACCTATGGAAATTTTGCGTGGGGCTCCCGCCTTATCGACATTTCGTGTTAATCAGTTACTAAAAAACTGTGAGGCATTAAATCTACCTGTAAAAAATATATATGCAGAATATATGCATGCAGCCGATTTAACTGAGACTTTAAATGACCAAGAATTAGTGGTACTGCAAAAACTATTAACTTACGGGCCTAAAATTGCAGAGCATGAGCCGCTAGGTAAGTTACTCTTTGTTACCCCACGTCTGGGCACCATTTCACCCTGGTCCTCAAAAGCGACTAATATCGCCCATAACTGCGGACTTGCCAAGGTGGCACGCTTAGAGCGCGGTATTGCTTATTACGTTGAAACTACGTCGGCACTCAGCAATGAGCAAGTTAAAACCCTCTCTGCTTTATTGCACGATCGTATGATGGAAGTCGTACTGACTTCACTTACCGATGCCAAAAAACTGTTTGTACAGGGTTCTCCCGCTAAGATGAACAGTGTTGATGTATTAGGCGGCGGGCGCGTTGCCCTTGAAATTGCCAATAAAAGCCTGGGCCTTGCATTGGCCGATGATGAAATTGACTACCTGGTAGAAAATTTTATTAAACTGGGGCGTAATCCCAACGATATTGAATTAATGATGTTTGCACAGGCAAACTCCGAGCATTGCCGCCATAAAATATTTAATGCAGATTGGACTATTGATGGCGTAAAACAGCCTAAATCACTGTTCAAAATGATCCGTAATACGCACGAAAAAATGCCTGATTTTGTATTATCTGCCTACAAAGATAATGCAGCTGTTATGGCCGGAGAAAAGGCGGGTCGTTTCTTTCCAAGTGTTGATGATCGTGAATATGGCTATCACCATGAATATATCGATATTCTGATGAAAGTTGAAACCCATAACCATCCAACGGCTATCTCTCCTTTCCCCGGTGCCGCGACCGGCTCTGGTGGTGAAATTCGAGATGAGGGCGCAACGGGTATCGGCTCTAAACCAAAAGCGGGTTTAGTGGGTTTCTCTGTTTCAAATTTGCGCATTCCAGAATTTGAACAACCCTGGGAAACGGATTTTGGCAAACCTTCGCGTATCGTTTCGGCATTAGATATTATGCTTGAAGCACCGCTTGGTGGCGCTGCATTTAATAACGAATTTGGTCGCCCTAATATCCTCGGTTATTTTAGAACCTACGAAGAGCAGGTAGAAAGTCATAACGGTTTAGAGATCAGAGGCTACCACAAACCTATTATGCTAGCAGGTGGTCTGGGTAATATCCGTCGCAGCCACGTGGAGAAAAAAGAGGTGCCGGTCGGCGCTAAATTAATCGTCTTAGGTGGCCCGGCAATGAACATTGGTTTAGGCGGTGGGGCTGCTTCCTCAATGGATTCGGGATCCTCATCAGAAGCCTTAGATTTTGCTTCTGTGCAGCGTGAAAACCCCGAGATGGAACGTCGTTGTCAGGAAGTTATCGACCGCTGTTGGCAGATGGGTGATGACAATCCAATCCAATTTATTCACGATGTTGGCGCTGGTGGTCTGTCCAATGCCATGCCTGAACTGGTCAATGATGCCGGTCGTGGTGGTAAATTTAATTTACGCGCTATTGCTAACGATGAAAAAAGCATGGCACCCCACGAAATCTGGTGTAATGAATCTCAGGAACGTTATGTGTTGGCCGTTAAGCCTGAAAACCTCGCCGTATTTGAAGCTATCTGTCAGCGTGAACGTGCTGAATATGCGATTATTGGTGATTCCACAGAAGAAATGCAGCTTACCCTGCATGATTCAGAATTTGATAACTACCCAATCGATATGCCCCTTGAAGTGTTATTAGGTAAAGCGCCTAAAATGCATCGTGAAGCGACCACTCAAAGCGCACAGGGTAAAGCCTTAGATTTATCGGGTGCAAGTATTAAGGATGCCGCTGAGCGTTTGCTGCGCTTGCCGTCGATTGCGGAAAAAACATTTTTAATCACCATCGGCGACCGCAGTGTGACAGGTCTTGTTGCCCGCGATCAAATGGTTGGCCCCTGGCAGGTGCCGGTGTCTGACTGTGCGGTAACCGCTGCCAGCTACGATACATACTTTGGTGAGTCAATGGCAATCGGAGAGCGTGCACCCGTGGCACTGCTTAACTTTGCAGCCTCGGCACGTTTAGCGGTGGCAGAATCAATCACTAATATCGCCTGTTCTGATATTGGTGATTTTAAACGTATTAAACTCTCTGCTAACTGGATGTCTGCAACGGGTCATCCCGGGGAAGATGCGGGTTTATATGCTGCTGTCAAAGCGGTTGGTGAAGAACTCTGTCCTGAACTTGAATTGGCCATTCCGGTCGGTAAAGATTCAATGTCGATGAAAACACGCTGGCAGGAAGGAGATATTGATAAAGAAGTTATCTCACCTCTGTCGTTAATTATTACGGCATTTGGTGCGGTCAAAGATATTCGTAATACGGTCACTCCACAGTTACGCACCGATCAGCAGGATAGCAGCCTTATCTTGATTGACTTAGGTAACGGTCGAAACCGTCTGGGTGGTTCATCACTGGCACAGGTTTATAAACAACTGGGTGATACAACGCCCGATGTTGAGAGTCCCAGCCAGCTAAAAGGTTTCTTTAATGCACTGCAAACCTTAGTGGCAGAGCGTAAGCTGCTTGCTTACCATGACCGCAGTGACGGCGGTTTATTTACGACGATCGCTGAAATGGCCTTTGCAGGGCATTGCGGTGTGACGGTTAGATTGGATCAGCTTGGCAGTGATGATTTTGGCGCGCTTTATAGTGAAGAGTTGGGCGCGGTTATTCAGGTCTCTGCTGAAGATAAAGAAGCGGTATTAAATATACTGGCAGGTCATGGTTTAGCGACAAATTCAATGGTCATTGGCGGGCTCAATAATAGCGATCAAATCGAATTTACCCGTGATGGAAATGATGTATTGGTTGCTTCACGTGCTGAATTCCGCGGGATTTGGGCAGAAACTACCCATAAAATGCAGGCATTACGTGATAATCCTGAATGTGCTTTACAGGAGTTCGAGCAAAAATTAGATGATAATGACCCTGGTTTAAGCGCCAACTTAACCTTTGATATCAACGAAGATGTTGCGGCTCCTTATATTGCAACCGGTGTTTTACCGCGCATGGCTATTTTACGCGAGCAGGGAGTCAATTCACAGCAGGAGATGGGTGCTGCTTTTAATCGCGCTGGTTTCTCGGCAATAGATGTTCATATGAGCGATATTTTATCGGGAGATGTGCAGCTTGCTGACTTTGCAGGTTTGGTTGCTTGTGGCGGTTTCTCTTACGGTGATGTATTAGGGGCGGGAGAAGGTTGGGCTAAATCAATTTTATTTAATGCTCAGGCACGGGATCAATTCCAGACATTCTTTGAGCGTCAGGACTCATTTTCCTTAGGTGTGTGTAACGGTTGTCAGATGTTATCAAACCTGAATGAATTAATACCGGGTTCGGATTTATGGCCACGTTTTGTACGCAATAACTCGGAACGTTTTGAAGCACGATTCAGTCTGGTTGAAGTACAAAAAAGCAATTCATTGTTTTTAAATGAAATGGCTGGTTCAACTATGCCGATTGCGGTTTCACATGGAGAAGGCCGTGTTGAAGTACAAGATCAGGCGCATTTAAAAGCGATCGAAGCAAGTGGTTCAGTTGCCCTGCGCTTTATTAATAACTATGGTGAGCATACGGAGCAGTACCCCGCCAACCCGAATGGATCGCCAAATGGCATTACTGGTCTGACCTCTAAGGATGGCCGTGTTACGCTTCTGATGCCTCACCCCGAGCGTGTCTTTAGAACGGTTGCAAACTCCTGGCATCCGGACGAGTGGCAGGAAGATAGCCCGTGGATGCGGATCTTTAGAAATGCGCGTAAGCAGTTAGCTTAAACAAAAATTAGCTTAACTGCACAAAAAAGACAAAGGGAGAGATTAAGTTCTTCCTTTGTACTTGCATTAGATTTTACTTGTTGATTTAATAGTGATTATTTTTTAAATAAGGTTTTTTTTGTCTAATTCTATTGGAAGTGTAGTATATCTGGGTAAGAATATTCTCCTTGCTGAGGCCTTTTTTAACTCATTTACTGCGGATAAAAAAACAGAGAACTATCAAGTTTTTCATTTAGTGAGTGGAGAGCAACTTTACCTTACTTTATTAGAAAATAGTGTTAGCCACCTGATTTCAGAACTCCCCATTAATTCAGCTTTAAAAGACAAAATCAAAGCAGATTTTCCTCTATTAAAGACAACCTACCTGAATACGGATGAACAACCCGAAGAGACCAGGTTATCCGTTGACACTGAAAATATTTTTACTGATGAGGTTCAAGTCGTCTTAGACTCTCTCGGTATTCCTATCTATTTTAAAAATAAAGAAGCGCAATATTTAGCCTGTAATCGCCATTTTTCCGAGCTGCTCTGCCTCACGCCAGCTCAAGTTATCGGAAAAAAATTAGCTGATCTATTGGATTCCCCCTTAGCCGCTGATATCAACGAAATAGATCAAAAAATGTCTATTGAACACCAGATTGTCCTGCATGAATCCCCGTGGGTCAATAAGGCGGGTGAACAGCGAGATCTTCTTTTTCATAAAGAGTACAGCGCCGACAGAAAAATTCAAAGCGGACTTGTCTTTGATATAACTGAGCTTAATAAGTCACAATCTTTATTAGAAAAAGAGCGTGTCATGCTGCGTACGACTGCTGACACTTCTCGGGACATTATCTTTTTTAGAGACTTAGAAGGACTTTTGTTGAGTTGTAATAAACAGTATGAAAAATTTACAGGTGGTTTGGAAAAAGATCTTGTGGGTAAAACGGTGTTTTCCTTTCTTCCGTTGGATGAAGCAATATTAGCGGCACAACGAGATAAATATATCATAAAAAATAATAAGCCTTATGCATGGAAGGGTTTTTTTACCGCGAACGATAATGAATGTTATTTTCTTGAAATAAAAAAATCACCTATTCAGGATAAAGATGGAAATGTACAAGGGGTCGCAACGGTCGGACGGAATCTGACCGAGCAGCTAAGAATGCAGAAGCGTCTTCAAATTACTGATGTTGTATTCGAACACAGTAGAGAGGCACTGATTGTAACCGACGGGAACGGTTACATTATTTCAGCCAATGATCATGCTTGTTTTCTTTTCGGCTATAGTAAAGACCAGCTGTTAGCGGAAGAGATTAACCTATTGGCTTCTGCTAATTATAATGATGAGTATTATAAAAATATTGAGCAGATTTTAGAAACAGAGAGTTCCTGGCAGGGAGATATTACCTATCGCACTAAGAATGGTAATGTTTATTACGCCTGGTTAGAGGTGTATGCGGTGGAGCATATTCATGAAAATAGCATTGACCGGGTCTACTCTTATACGGATTTAACGCATTTTCAAACAACAGATAAAAAAATTAGCTTCTTATCAAAACAGGATCCGTTAACCGGATTATGTAATCGAATCTCCCTGTTCAGCCGATTGGAAGATAAAATAACACGCGCTAATTATCAAGAGAGTGCAGTAGCGGTAATGTTAGTTGATATTGATCATTTTAAGGAAATTAATGATCATTATGGTCATAATGCCGGTGATAAAGTTTTAAAAGAGGTTGCTGAGCGTCTAACCAACTGTGTTTCTGGAAAAGATACCTTGGGTCGTTATGGTAATGACCAATTTATTATTATCATCGACGAATTAGTCAATGAGTTCGATGCTGCTATGGTTGCACATAAAATAGCAGAGCAGTTTAGCCGCGCATTTATTATAGAAAACAGTTATACAAATCTTAGCGCAAGTATAGGTATCAGTGTTTCCCCTGATGATGGGACGGATGCTGGTACCCTGTTTTTAAATGCTGAAAATGCGATGCAGCGTGGAAAAAGCGACAGAAATGCAGCATTCAATTTTTATACGGCTAGTTTAACGGTTGGTTTGAATAAAGAGTTCGAATTAGAACAAGAGTTAAAGCAGGCATTATTGTCAGAGCAGTTTGTTATGTATTACCAGCCGCAATTTGATTTTAATAACCGCCAAATTGTTGCGCTGGAAGGCTTACTGCATTGGCATCACCCCGAGCGTGGAATGTTAACGCTGGAGCGCTTTTTGAGTGTGGCTGAAGGTTCTCATTTATTAGTACCGATAGGTTGGGAAATTATTCGTAAAGTTGCTTTACAAGCGGTTGCCTGGGAAAAAGCGCAGATTAAATTTGGCCGGATTGCCATTAATCTATTCACCATACAATTATCTCAAATTAGCTTCATTGCCGAGCTGCAAACAATTTTAAAAGAAACTGGCTGTTCGACTGGGCAGCTTGAATTTCTAGTGGATAGGACTGTTCTGCAGCACGCCACAGCAGATATTCTGTCGAATCTGGATAATATTAATAAAATGGGCATTACCTTAACCATAACGAATTTAGGCATAGACGCTAATGTTCTCGATTTGATTCATCGCCTGGGTGTTAAAAACTTAAAAATATCAGAGTCGCAGATTAACAGTGGTTCAGGAATTTTAGCGAGTGAGCTACAATTAGAATGCTTTAAATTTTTTGCCCGCAGCTTAAGTCTTAATGTCGTCAGTGATGGTCTCGACACTGCCGAACAAGCAAACTTCGTTCAGGAAAAAGTGATGAGCGGCCCTGAAGCGACCTTTTACCTGCGTTGCAATAAACGTAAATAATCATAGTATTTGAAATCGACTCTCTCGTAATAAAGGTTTGCCAGTTGTCGTGCCCTGTCATTTAAGTTAATGTTATTATTTCCATTAAGAACTTGGCATATGGACACTTCTTTATTTACAACGAGCTGGTCAGATAACTCCCTCTATGTTGGACTGACCGCTTTTATATATATAACGCTGGTGATACTGACCTCATTAAGCGTCCTTATTAAACGTAAACCCATTGGCGTTTCTCTCGCATGGTTGCTGCTTATTTATGCTCTACCTATGGCGGGCATGGTAAGTTATTATATTTTTGGTCAGCTCAATTTAGGTAAAAAGAGAAAAAAGCGCCGGCTGGAGATGTCGGGGTTATTTAAAACCTGGCTCGCAGATGAAGTGACGGAATACCGCTTATCTGATCAGCAAATTTCCAGCGCAGTGACTTCGATTAAACATTTTGTTGAATTTGGTAGTCAGATGCCGATGATGGCCGGCAATAAACTCACCTTATTATCCTCTACTGACGTTATTTTAACCGAGCTGGCAGATTGTATTGAGCAGGCCCGTCACAGCTGTTATGTGATGTTTTATATCTGCTCAGTGGGAGGGTTGGCAGATGATGTTTTAAATGCATTAATGCGCGCTGCTCACAGAGGAGTGAGCTGTAAATTATTATTTGATTCCGTCGGCAGCCACGATTTTTTTAACACCAGTCAGTCGCGTCACCTTAGAGGTGCTGGTGTTGAAGTCTGTGAAGCCTTACCCGTTGGTACCTTTAGATTACTCTTTCAGCGTCAAGACTTGCGTTTACACCGTAAGTTAGTTTGTATTGATGATCATGTCGCTTATACCGGTAGTATGAACTTAGTTGATCCCGCTTTTTTTAAGAAAGAGAAAAATGTCGGTCAATGGGTGGATATGATGGTGCGCTGTGAGGGGCCTATTGTGCAGTTGATGAAAAGTTTGTTTGTCTGGGATTGGTATTTGGAAACCAATGTTAAATTACCTTTTCATAAACTTTATGAAGACAGCTTTGCCATCGCCGGGGATCAAAATGTACAGCTTATTCCGTCGGGACCTGAGTTTGGTGAAGCGAGTATCTATCAAGTTTTATTAATCGCTATTTATGAGGCCAAATATAGTTTGGTACTTACCACACCCTATTTTATTCCCGATGAGAGTTTGCACGAAGCATTAAAAGTGGCAGCGCTGCGCGGTATTGATGTGAAAGTGATTTTGCCGGCTAAAAATGATTCTTTTATGGTGGATTACGCATCACGAGCTTTTTTTCAGGAGCTGCTGGTTGCTGGGGTGAAAATATATAAATTTCATGGCGGGTTACTGCACAGCAAAAGTATTGTTATCGATGAAAAGATTGCTTTATTAGGGACAGTTAATCTAGATAGGCGTAGTTTTTGGTTAAATTTTGAAATGACTATGTTTGTTGACAATCACTTTTTTGCCGAGGAATTACTGCAGTTACAGATGCGTTATTTATTGTCATCGAATCCTATAATACTGGAAGATTGGCAGAAGCGAAGTTATCCGCAGCGCCTATTAGAAAGTGTTATGTATCTGTTTAGCCCTTTGTTATAGCCGACAGCCGTCAGCTCGAAGCTCAGCGCATAAAAAAGCCTGCAATTAAGCAGGCTTTTTATATTCACTTAGTAACAAAGAAGGATTAAGCTTCTTTTTTTACTTTTACTTCTTCGACTAATTTAGGCGCTGCAATTATTGCAACTTCAGGCGCATCCATTACATCAACGTAATCTGTTCCGTAGTAAGAAGCAAGCAGCACGGCTTTTAGCTCAGCAATTAGCGGGTAACGCGGGTTTGCAGGAGTACATTGATCATCAAAGGCTTGTTCCGCTAGCGCATCGACTTTGGCCAGGAAGTCAGCCTCTTTAACACCCGCGTCTTGAATTGAAAGGGGAATATTTAATTCAACTTTTAACTCATCCAACCAAGTTAGCAGCTTATTAATTTTAGCTTCAGTGTTGCCTTCACGGAAACCTAAATGGTCAGCAATTTCTGCGTAACGTGCACGTGCTTTAGGACGGTCGTATTGTGAGAATGTACCTTGTTTAGTTGGGTTATTCGTTGCATTAAAACGAATAGTATTGGTCATTAATAATGCATTTGCCAAACCGTGTGGAATATGGAATTCATTACCGATTTGATGCGCCATAGAATGACATACTCCCAGGAATGATTGAGCAAACGCCATACCCGCAATAGTGGCTGCGTTATGTACTTTTTCACGCGCGACTGCATCATTTTTACCGTTATGGTACGAGCTTGGCAGGTACTCTTTTAATAGTTTAAGTGCTTGCAGTGCTTGACCATCTGAATACTCGTTAGCCAGTATTGAAACATAAGCTTCCATCGCATGTGTTACTGCATCGTAACCACCGAATGCACAGAGAGATTTCGGCATATCCATCACTAGATTGGCATCAACAATCGCCATACTTGGGGTTAGTTCGTAATCAGCCAGTGGGTATTTTTTACCGGTTTTTTCATCGGTTATAACGGCAAAGGGTGTGACTTCAGCACCAGTCCCTGAAGTCGTTGTAATACAGACTAGGTCAGCTTTAACACCCATTTTAGGGAATTTGTAGATACGTTTACGGATATCCATAAAGCGCATTGATAAGTCTTCAAAGTCAGTTTCTGGATGCTCATATAGAACCCACATGATTTTCGCTGCATCCATTGGTGAACCGCCACCCACAGCAAGAATAACGTCTGGATTAAAGACATTACAAGCAGCAGCTCCTTTTTTGATAATGGCAAGGGTTGGATCTGCTTCAACTTCGTGGAAGATCTCAACTAACATACCTTTTGATTCAAGGATTGAACGTAACTCATCAACGTAACCGTTCGCAAAAAGAAAACCATCCGTTACTATCATTGCACGTTTTTTATCTTCCAAATCTGTCAGTGCGATAGGTAAACAACCACGACGGAAGTAGATCGATTTTGGTAGTTTATGCCACAACATATTTTCAGCTCTCTTCGCAATTTTTTTAGTATTGATTAGATGTTGTGGACCGACGTTTTCTGATACAGCGTTACCACTGTGCGTACCACAACCTAAGGTCATTGAAGGTGCGAAACCAAAGTTATAAATATCACCAATGCCACCATGAGAGGTAGGTGAGTTAATCACGATACGACAGGCTTTCATGGTAAGACCGAATGCATCAACACGATCCGAGTTTGCATCTTGGTCTGTGTATAGTGCGGCTGTGTGACCAACACCACCTATCTCGAGAACAATTTTAGCTTGACGAACCGCATCTTCATAGTTTTTAGCTTTAAACAGACCTAATGTTGGAGACAGTTTTTCATGTGCAAACATGTTTTCAACTACTACTTCAGTGCCTTCACCAACAAGAATTTTAGTTGAAGTGGGTACTTTAACGCCAGCAAGTTTAGCAATAGTGTATGCTGATTGACCTACGATTTTCGCGTTAAGCGCACCGTCGATAAACATCGTTTTAGCCACTTTTTCTGCTTGTGCTTTATTTAATATAACAGCACCGTATTCATCAAGGCGTGCTTTAAATTCTTCATATTTTGATTCAACAACAATAACGGCCTGCTCAGAAGCACAGATCATACCGTTATCGAATGTTTTTGACATTAGGATTGAAGAGACAGCGCGTTTGATATCAGCTGACTCGTCAATAACAACAGGTGTATTACCCGCGCCAACGCCAATCGCAGGATTACCTGAAGAGTATGCTGCTTTAACCATGCCTGGACCACCGGTTGCAAGGATGATGGCAGTATCATCATGCTTCATGATTAAATTGGTTAGTTCGATTGATGGAATATCAATCCAACCGATAATATCTTGTGGTGCGCCGGCAGAAACTGCCGCTTCTAAAACAAGTTTAGCCGCGTAATTTGTACACTCTTTAGCACGTGGATGTGGTGCAACAATACAACCATTACCTGTTTTAAGCGCCATTAAGGTCTTGAAAATAGCCGTTGATGTTGGGTTGGTTGTTGGGATGATGGCGCAGATGATGCCCATCGGTTCTGCAAGTGTGACCGTATTGAGAGATTCATTACGTGATAATTCACCTACGGTTTTTGTGTCTGCATAACTGTTATAGATGAACTCAGAAGCAAAGTGGTTTTTAATTACTTTGTCTTCCATAATGCCCATGCCTGTTTCTTTAACGGCCATTTTTGCAAGTTCGATACGGTGTGTCGACACTTTAAGGGCTGCAACACGGAAGATTTCATCAACCTTCTCCTGTGAGAAGGTTGCATACTCAGCTTGTGCTACTTTAACGCGTGCAATCAGCGCTTCCAAATCGGCAACAGTGCTTACTGTCATAATATTTCTCCTAAAGATTTATAAGTTTAAAAAATTTTTAATAAAACGGTGCTCGCTATGACGAATACTTTCTTAGTAAAAAACTCTTTTTTAACTAATCCATGGCTGATTATAGAAACCTATGCGCGAAGGGACTTGATCAAGATCAGAAAAAAACGATTTATTAAAAAATTAAAAATGTGAGAGTGATCACGTTGTAGTGAGAAGTAGGCTTTGAATAAGGTTGTTTGCTGCTGAATACTAAGATGAATTAAAATTTTATTTGCCTATTTGGGCGATAGAAAGGTTTAATGTGGAAAGTCTTTGCTTGTCATAGCAAGCGGTAATAAGCTATCACTTTAGCTTAAGTCAACATAAAGAGATCCTATGTCTAATGCCTCCCCCTTTGCGCGCAGTGCAATATTTTTTTCTGCGATCGTGATCTCACTTGCCGGTGTAAAAGTCGCGGCGCCTATTGTTGTCCCGTTTTTACTTGCACTCTTTGTTGCTATTATTTGTAATCCTGCGATTGACTTTTTATCGGCCCGCAGAATTCCCCGGGGCGTTGCTATTGCCTGTGTCATTTTCTTTATTTTTGCCATGTTCTTTGGTTTCGGGGGAGTTATTGGTGCATCGGTTAACGGCTTTAGAGCGGCTATTCCCGTCTATGAAGCTCAATTTGCGGTCGAACTGCAATGGTTTATTGTTAAAATGAGTGAGTATAATATTGTTATTTCGATGACCGCGGTACGAGAATACTTTGATCCTGCAAAAATAATGACCCTAGTGACCAGTACCTTAAGCAGTTTCAGCAGCGTGTTGGGAAATGTATTCCTGTTGTTATTAACCGTAGTATTTATGCTTTCGGAAGGCAGTGGTTTTGCCAAAAAACTGCATATCGCTTTTGATGACTCGGTCAAAACGGAAAAGCGCTTAGATCATTTTTTAAAGTCAGTAAATAAGTATATGGCCATAAAAACCATAATGAGCTTAATGACAGGTTTAATGATCGGTTTTGCTTTATGGCTGATGGGGGTCGATTTTTATGTGTTATGGGCTTTACTGGCTTTTTTACTAAACTATATACCCAATATAGGATCAATTATTGCGGCAGTGCCAGCGGTTATTTTAACTTTTTTACAACTTGGCATGGGTTATGCGGCAGCGGTGATCGCTTTATTTGTTGGCGTCAATGCGCTAATGGGAAATATCATTGAGCCTAAGTTTATGGGGCGCAGTCTTGGGCTTTCAACCTTGGTGGTCTTTCTGTCATTAATTTTTTGGGGGTGGTTATTAGGGATGGTAGGCATGCTATTATCCGTGCCTTTGACCATGATTTTTAAAATAGCATTAGAAAACAGTGAAGAGGGACGTTGGTTTGCTATTTTATTAAGCTCCGATGAAGAACTAGACGATTTTCAAGCAACCAAACAACAAGATAATAAATAATGAAAATAATGGAAAATATTAATTGGCAGCATGTTGAAAGCCAGCCAGAAAATGAGATGCAGCGTTTATTACACGGTCGGGGTTTTCACTTTGCCGCGTCCGAACACATCAATATCGATTGGTTCTCACCGGTAATCTTAATCATTTTATATAAAGAAATGAAGGCCAAAGAGTTACAAAGACTAAGCGCGCAGTTACTGCACAAAATGACTGAAATAGGCTTTACGGTTGAGAGTATTCAAGTGCAGTTCCGCTGTCGGGATTTTGCGCCGACTGAGATTTTATATGGCCAGCCTATTACGGATTTAATTGCCCATGAAAATACCCTTAAATATAAAATAAATTTAGGCAGTAAACAAAATTACGGCATTTTTTTAGACATGAAAAATGGCCGTCAATGGTTACAAAATAACAGTAAAAATAAATCAGTTTTGAATCTTTTTTCTTATACTTGTGCTTTTTCTAACGCGGCTATTGCCGGAGGAGCTGAGCGTGTTATCAATTTAGACATGAGCAAAGCAGCTCTTGCAGTAGGGCGTGATAATCATCGATTGAATGGTCATGATCTAAGCCGGGTGAAGTACTTCGCCCATGATCTTTTTAACTCTTGGGGTAAAGTTAAACGCTTTGGACCCTATGATATTGTCATTGCAGATCCGCCGTCATTACAAAAAGGCAGTGTCAATATCAAACGCGATTATCCTAAAATTATTCGCCGTTTACCTGATTTATTAACTGCTGATGGCGTCGCGCTGTTATGTTTGAATTCCCCTGATTTAGATTTACTGTTTTTAAGGGAAGTTATTGCGGAAGAATGCCCTCAAGCGGTTATTATTGCGCAAATCTCGCCTCCTGAACAGTTCCTTAATATTGAACCTGAGCGCGGCTTGAAATGTTTGTTATTACGCCTGAATAGAGAGCCTAATGAGTGGGATTTATTATTAGCTTCCGATTGAAATTTTGTTTATAAAAAAGCCCCGATTTGGTTTACAAATCGGGGCTTTTTTACAGTTATTGATCACTCGATAAAGCGTTAAACTTTAGCGGTTGCCTTATCCATCGCTTGCGTTGCCTGAATAGCGGTTAACGCGATAGTGTAAACAATATCATCAACTAATGCGCCACGTGATAAATCATTGACTGGTTTACGCATCCCCTGCAGCATTGGACCAATGCTGATTAAGTTTGCACTACGTTGTACTGCTTTATAAGTCGTATTGCCGGTATTCAAATCCGGGAAGATAAAGACCGTCGCTTGACCTGCAACCGGGCTGTCCGGCGCTTTACTTTTTGCTACATTTTCCATTACTGCAGCATCATATTGAAGTGGGCCATCAATCAGTAAATCTGGACGACGTTGTTGCGCTATTTTAGTTGCTTCGCGCACTTTGTCTACATCGGAGCCGACACCGGAAGTACCCGTTGAATAGCTGATCATGGCAACTTTAGGGTCAATACCGAATGCGATAGCTGAGTCTGCCGATTGAATCGCGATATCAGCAAGTTGTTCTGCGCTTGGATCCGGGTTGATTGCACAGTCACCATAGACTAATACTTGATCGGGTAAAAGCATAAAGAAGATAGAAGAAACTAAGTTTGCGCCAGGTGCTGTTTTAATCAGTTGCAGCGCGGGTCGAATTGTATTGGCGGTGGTGTTAAGCGCACCCGAGACAAGCCCGGATACCTCACCCTCAGCCAACATCATCGTCCCTAAAACAACCGTATCTCGTAATTGTTCACGGGCAACAACCTCCGTCAGGCCTTTTGATTTGCGCAGTTCTACCATCGGGGCAATGTAATCTTCAATAACATCAGCTGGATTGATGATTTCAACATCATCGGTTAAAACAATGCCCTGTTGTGTTGCGACGCGGTGAATCTCTTCTGGGTTACCTAATAGAATAGGTTTTGCAATACCACGTTGTGCACAGATTAGGGCAGCTTGAATAGTACGCGGCTCTTCACCTTCAGGCAGCACAATACGCTGGCTGTTTTTACGTGCAAGTTCAGTCAAATGATAACGGAATGCCGGTGGCGATAAACGGCGAGATAAAGATGAATCCCCAGTTAACGTTTTTAACCAGTGTTTATCAACATGGCCGGCAATGTATTCTTGTACCTTTTCAATGCGTTCTATATCGTCAACTGGAATTTCCATATTGAAGTTTTGCAGGCGCTGAGCGGTTTGCCATGTGTTGCTATTGATTAATATAATTGGTAAACCGGATTCCATTGCCCGTGCACACAACTTCATAACTTCGGCTTCAGGGGTGTAATCGCCGGTCAGTAATAAACAGCCAATTTTCATCCCATTCATTACCGCAAGACAGGCAGCGATAATCACATCACTGCGGTCACCTGAGGTGACCAACATGGATCCTGCTTTAAAATGCTCAAGCATATTTGGAATAGAGCGAGCACAGAATGTGACCCGCTGTAAACGCCGAGTATTGAGGTCACCTTTGTTTAATATTTTCGCATGTAAATGGGTCGCAAGATCGACAACGCGAGGTGCAATCAGTTCCGAACTCCAAGGAATACACCCCAAAATAGGCAATGGACTTTTACTGAACATCTGCAACACTTCGAGATTACTGTTTGCCGAGTCGTGAGCACCCTCAAACATTTCAGTTAAATCAGGACGGTACTGTTCACTCTCATCGCTTGGTGCGCCAACTTTATTGATAATACAACCGACAATACTTTGATTGTTTTTGCCACCAAAAGAAGAGACTGCAATTTCTATGCGCTCTTTTAACTGCTGGGAAGTGTCATTATTCGGATGAGTAACAAAGACCATCTCAGCGCCTAATGCTTTGGCAATGCTGTAATTGATTTCGTTGGCAAACTGATGCTTATCCGTTGGCACAAGCCCTTCAACAATGATCACATCACTTTCTTTAGTGCCTTGACGAAAACGTTCAACAATATTTTCTAATAGGTCTGATGTTCTGCCCGAGGAGATAAGGTTTTCTGCATATTTCATTGCAAAGGGCTCAGGTGGGTTCAAATCTGAAGCATTACGCAGTGTTGCAGTCGATCGCTCCGGACCTGTATCTCCAGAGCGTGGTTGAGCAATAGGTTTAAAGAAGTTAACTGCGACACCCTGACGTTCCAGTGCGCGAATCATACCTAGGCTGACGGAAGTAACACCAACACCGGAACCGATGGGAATGAGCATAATTGTGCGGGGCATGACTATTCCTTGTAAAGATAGAAATTAGAGGAAAAAGTGGGGAGTATTTTCTCCCCTATTTATAGTAATAATTATTGATTTGAAACTAGTTTTGCAGAATCTTGTGCAATGACCCACTCTTCATTTGTAGGGATAACCATCGCAATCGGTGAGCCGGCTGTCGTAATTATACCTTGATTGCCCAATATAGCGGCTTTATTTTTTTCGCTGTCGACCTGGTAACCAAAAATGGTTAATAATTCTAATGTCTTGCTTCGGACAAGGTGGGAATTTTCGCCGATCCCACCGGTAAAGACGATGGCATCAATACGGCCTAATGGTACCGCATAAGAAGCAATATATTTGGCTAGGCGATAGATAAACATCTCCATGGCCAGTGTTGCTCTTGCATTGCCTTTTTCATGCTCTTCCAGAATATTGCGGAAATCGCTGGAAATACCAGAAACACCTAAAAGACCACTCTGTTTTTGTAGCATATCCATTACACCTTTCAGGCTGTAACCTTGACGTGTTACCAAGTATTCGACAATACTTGGATCGAGATCACCACAACGCGTCCCCATAACTAATCCTGCAAGTGGTGTCATACCCATGCTGGTATCGACACATTTACCATTTTTAATAGCAGCCACAGAGGCGCCGTTACCCAAATGCGCAGAAATAATATTAGTTTCGGAAACCGCTTTATTTAATGCCTTTGCAGCTTCATCTGCCACAAACAGGTGACTTGTACCGTGCATACCATAACGACGAACATGCGCTTCTTTATATAAATTATATGGTAGTGCATACATAAATGCTTTCGCAGGCATTGTTTGATGGAATGCGGTATCAAATACGGCAACTTGAGTGAGCGCTGGAAAGGCTGATTGTGCAGCTTTGATACCTAAAACATGTGCGGGATTATGCAGCGGTGCAAGGGATGAACACTGTTCAATACCTTCAAGTACATGGTCATCAATAATGACTGATTCTGTAAATTTTTCACCACCGTGAACGATACGGTGTCCTACGGCTACAAACTGCTCAGCTAACCCTGCTTCTTTTTTAATAATCTCTTCAACAATAAAAGATATTGCTGCTGAATGTGCGCTATGAGAGGGAAGGCTAGTGGACTTTTTCTTCTCTGCTATTTTCCATTTGATACGTGCATCGGGAAGATTAAAGCATTCGGCAAGACCACTTATTACCTCACCACCGTTATCGGCATTGATAACCGCGAATTTAAGAGACGAGCTGCCACAGTTAAGGACAAGTACAAGTTTGTTATTCATGAAAAACCCAGTAAGTAAAGTTTGAAATATCAGCATTCCAGTCGATCAACGCTGACGCGCTTTATGGCCAAAAAAGGCTCCGTTGATTGGTGATTCAGTTCACATAATTGTGTATAAAGTCTACACTTATGTAATTAAATGACAATCAACAATTGGGCAAGGAAATGATGTAAATCAATTTCCAAGAAGGTAGCTGTATTGTCTTTATGCTGTGCCTATACTTAAGCTTGGTCGCTTTTTTTTGTGTTTTTTGTATTGGCTTTTATATTGACTGTTATGCTGATGTTATATTGACTGTTATATTGACTGTTATATTGACTGTTATGTTGCTGCTTGGGTTGAATCTTGCTAGTGTTTATTTATCACTTTTATTGTTAACTAATGTGAGGTTATTGTGTATTCATTTTTTGATGTTATCCGCGAGGGGAATCGTTACCTCAAAGCGTGGCCAAAACAAAGTGCGCTTAATGGCTTGTTTATTGATAGCAAAGTTGCATTCTATACGCGCCTGTCCATTAAAATAACACCCGCTTTTATTGCCTTAAGCTTAGGGTTAACCCTTACCTTTCCAACTTTATTTGACCCTATCGTTAGCGTAACATTTGCATTATTTTTATTAGGCCTACCGATTCAAGGTTTTTACTGGTTAGGGAAACGTTCGCGGCAGCTTTTGCCGCAGCAACTATTACCTTGGTTTATGACCATCAAAAACAAAGTGAGCGTAAAAAATACCGTGGAGAAGGAGTCGATTCACCATCCTTCCTATTTGGAGCTTGCAGCGCTATTGCAGCAAGCCTTTAAGCTGGGCGGTGATGATTTTTTACAGCACCATGAACTGATTTAAGCTGTGAGCCATGAGCTACGAGCTACGAGTGAAGTTCGCAGCTAGAAGCTCGCTACTCGCAGCTCGCTACTGTCATTCTTTTTGATAAACCTCAATATTAAAATCACATTCAATCTCCCAGGTTTTTTCCGCTAATAAATCCAACATTTTTTGTGGGTTAAATTTCCATGCAAAAGGTGTCATATTAATTAAATCCTCTACTATCTGAGGGTTATTAATGGCTAGTCTGTAATTTAAATTGAGCTGCTTAATTTTACTAAAACCAGATAGCGGTTTATTTTCTTCGGCATGTTGATTTACCTGTTCATATATTTTTTCACGTAACTCGAACAGATGGCGTGGGGCAGGTGTGACCGTTATTATGTACCCCTGTGGTTTTATTAATCGCTGTAATTCACTTTCGAGTGAGGGGGCGTAGATTCGGATTAAGGCATCTAAACTATTGTCCGCCAGTGGTACATCGTATGCGCTGGCGACACAGAAGTTAATATTTTTATAACGCTTAGCTGCATAACGTATTGCTACTTTGGAAATATCTAAGCCGTTAATCACAAATGGCTTCGGAAGCTTTGCTGCTATACGCGCAGTGTAATAACCTTCGCCGCAACCTAAATCAAGAATTTGAGCCTGATCACAGTTTGCTAAGTATAAAGATACTAACTCACTGACTTTTTCCGCTAATGGCAAATAGCCGTCGCTGTTTAAAAAAGCACGCCGTGCGCTGATCATCTCTTTATTATCACCCGGATTTTTTGAATTTTTAGCATTAACTGGCAGGAGGTTGAGATAACCTTCTTTGGCAATATCAAAATGATGATTGTTAGCACAGATTTTGGTGTTATTGGTGCGTTGCAGGTTAGTTTGGCAAAGCGGACAAATAAAAGGAGTCATAATGGGGCCCTGTTCAGGCAGGTGAAATATTTACCTGCTGTGTTTATTATTCAGTAGATAACGCAGTGATGGTATTGTAAAAAAATCTCTTTGATTGTGTCTATAGTCTCATAAATTGGTGTGCTAACTGTTCAGGCAGGTGAAATATTTACCTGCTGTGTTTATTATTCAGTAGATAACGCAGTAATGGTATTGTAAAAAAATCTCTTTGATTGTGTCTATAGTCTCATAAATTGGTGTGCTAACTGTTCAGGCAGGTGAAATATTTACCTGCTGTGTTTATTATTCAGTAGATAACGCAGTGATGGTA
>JBLHWW010000037.1:0-23912 GCA_047629075.1 Psychromonas sp.
CTCGGATACCTTTTTAAAGTTAGCTTCAGCTGCGGCCTCTTTGCTGATGTCCGGATGATATTTACGTGCTAATTTTCGGCATGCGCGTTTAATCTCCTCTTTCGACGCATGGTGCTGTAGACCCATTATTTTATAATAATCCTTATATTCCATGATCGATCTACCTTATTGAAATTTTATCGATAACATCATTAAAAAAATGCTGTAAAAATCATCCCTATGACGGAGAAGCTTAATTAAAGATTAGTCTGCATAATTTTATAGTCCAGCACCGGCTTATGACCAAATGACTTGCAAATTCAGGAATCTGGATCTGCAAGTCATTTGCGTATCTCGATGATAATGTTCTGATATTTATCAATATTATGATAATTAAGTGTCCAATACTGTTGGTATTTTAAAAAATAACAGTGCAGGGCGAGTTAAGAATACTAGAATTATAAGTAAAAGATTTTTGGCAGATAACTTAAATTCAAGTTCATGAAATCATAATGTAAGGAATTTTATTATGTCCGATTGGAATAATCCGGCGGCCAAAGGAGCCATGTTACATAATTATGTTCAGAAGAGTACCCAAAAGGTGGTTGGCTGCTTGGAGATTTCTTTTGCCGAGTTAGGAAGCTTACGGCTGAATATATTGACGCCCGATTTTTTGTTGGTTGCGTTACTTTCTCAGCCGGATAGTGAAGCACATAAGATTTTGCAGGATCTATTGCGCAATGAAGATGATGCTCCATTGCGTATCGTTGCTCAGATAAGGCAAAAATACCCTCCGGCAAGTAACGTACAGGCAAAGCAAATTTTGGCTTCTCAGGAGATAGTTGAAGTGTTTCGAGTCGCCTACGACGAGGCTAAAAACTTTGGCGATGCTTATATTGGTACAGGCACTTTATTTTTTGCTTTTTTTCATAAGGATGTGGGGCCTGTTGCTGATATTTTAAACAATGAAGGTATTCGCGTTGACCAGGCGCGTCAAGCATTAAAGCATATTCGACGGGGGCATCAGCTTAATAGTCAAGATGCAGAAGGAAAACCAGATGTATTGGATATCTATACTAAAGATCTCACCGAGATGGCGCGTAAGGGCGAGCTAGATCCTGTTATTGGGCGGGAAGAAGAGATCGAATTGATTATTCAAACCTTGTCCCGGCGGAAAAAAAATAACCCCGCCTTGATTGGTGAACCCGGGGTGGGTAAAACGGTTATTGTCGAAGGTTTAGCACAACGGATTGTGGCTGCCGATGTGCCCGATAGCCAGCTGAATAAGCGTTTGCTTGCACTGGATATGGGAGAGCTGGTGGCCGGCGCTTCAATGCGGGGTGAATTTGAAGAACGCTTGAAATCTGTACGTGATGCGGTCATTGAGGCGGGGGGTAAGGTTATTTTGTTTATTGATGAATTACATACCGTGGTTGGCGCTAATGCCGGATCTGGGGGTATTGATGCGCCCAGTCTGCTGAAGACTGCACTGGCTCAAGGAACCCTACAGGTTATTGGTGCTGATACCCTGGATGAATATCAAAAATATATAGAAGCAGATAAAGCCCTTGAGCGCCGTTTTCACCCAATTTTAGTCCGAGAGCCAAGTATTCAGGAAACCATTGCTATTTTGCAGGGCGTGGCCCCACGTTATGAAAAACACCATGATGTTCATTATGCGTTATCAGCATTCGAAGCGGCAGCGCGACTTTCTGAGCGTTATATTGCGGATCGCTGTTTACCTGACAAGGCGGTTGATTTGATTGATGAAGCAGGCGCGCGTAAACACCTTCGTCTTACTGCTATTCCTCACAATTTACGGGATCTTGAACGTCAGCATCAAGGGTTATTACGCGATAAGACCGGCGCTTTTAATGCGCAAAATTTTGAACAGGTAGCAGCAACACAGATGGAGATTTTAAGCATAGATCAAAAGCTTAAAGAGGCGCGCAGTGATTGGCAAAAGGGCCAGGCCAAGGAAGATGCAATGGTGACCCCGGATGATATTGCCGAAGTAGTGGCACGCTGGACAGGTATTCCGGTTGCGAGAATGGTTGAATCGGAGTCTGAAAAACTGGCTAGAATGGAAGAAAAACTGCACCAGCGGATTGTTGGTCAGGAAGATGCTGTTCGCGCTGTTGCAGATGCTATTCGTCGCAATCGCGCAGGTATTACATCCAGCCGTCGTCCTATTGGCTCATTTCTTTTTCTAGGCCCTACCGGCGTCGGAAAAACTGAACTCGCCCGCGCCTTGGCAGCTTTTTTATTAGATGATGAAACAAGAATAATACGTCTGGATATGTCGGAGTATATGGAGAGACATGAAGTGTCTAAAATGATTGGCGCACCGCCAGGGTATATTGGTTATGGTGAAGGAGGGCAGTTAACTGAACGTGTACGTCATAACCCTTATACAGTAGTATTGCTGGATGAGATGGAGAAAGCCCATCCTGATGTATTTAATATGTTACTGCAAATTCTTGAAGATGGGCAACTAACGGATGCTAAAGGGCGTAAAGTATCCTTTCGCAATACCGTGATAATAGGAACTTCGAACCTGGGCACTGGGTCACTTTCCCCTGACAAGCGACCGATCGGATTTATTCACTCGGACTCGCTAAACTATAAGGAAACACAAGATTTAGTGATGCATGAAGTTAAGAAATTCTTTAAACCGGAGTTTCTTAACCGCCTTGATGACATCATTGTCTTTCATTATTTAGAAAAAGACCATGTGCACCAGATAGCTGAGATGTTTGTCGCTGAATTAGTCGAACGGATGAAACTGCGGGGAATGGTGCTTGAAGTTGATAATGCAGTGATTGATAAACTCTCGGCGGACGGTTTTGATCCTATTTACGGTGCGCGACCCTTAAGACGTGAAGTGGAACGGCAAATAGAAAATGTATTAGCAATGAAAATTGTGCGTAATGAATTCTCAGATAACAGTGTGGTTCAAGTTAAGATGCAGGATAAGAAGATTGTTTTTATTACCGAGCAGCTGTGATGGTTAAATAGCGTTGTATTTTTGTGGTAAATAAAATGACAAACCTTTACGGGTTTGCCATTTTCAAAATATTAATACCAAAAGAATTAATGAAGAGATCAATGCTTGCGAAGGAAAAATCAGCACTTAAGTTGCATTCGCTGGTTATTCCCCTTCACAAAATCGTCTGAAACGATTTTGAACAGCTTCAGCTGACCACCAAGTGCTGAAGAACAGGATGTTCTGAATAAAACTCACAACGCAGTTAGGGATAGTTTTAACCCAGCAAGGGTGATTACCTTTTTAGTTCTTTGGCTATCAGCTTATTGACGTATACCTTCAACATTTAATTCCATGTCTACATAACTTGCCGGGCCCATTACCTGAATGCCAAAGTCGACTAGCTGTAAACGTGTTGTGCCTTGAAAACCTGCGCGGTATCCGCCCCAGGGATCTTCACCTGCACCAACAAAGTTAGCATCAATAGTAATAGGTTTAGTGATGCCATGCAGTGTTAAATTGCCGTTAACAGTCAAACTGCCATCCGCTTTTTCAGTGAATTTTTGGCTGACAAATTTTGCCTCGGAAAATTTACTGGCATTAATAAAGTCGTCACTTTTAATATGTTTGTCACGTTCTGCATGGTTTGAATCGAGGCTGCTGGTATCCACGTTTACGGTTATTTTGGAGTCTGCAATATTAGTTTCATCGAAACTAAATTGACCGTCAAATTTGTTAAAACGACCTTGAATAAAGCTGTAACCTAAGTGGCTTACTTTAAAGTTGACTGAAGCATGTGCGCCATCAATTTTGTAGTCCGCAGCACTGGCGAAGGTTGGCATAAACAATGCAGTACTGAGTGCCGCTGCTAAAAGTGATTTTTTCATTATTTCATTCCTATTCGAGTGTAAGTTAGAGCATTTTTTTGAGTGTATTATCTTTATTAATAAAGTGATGTTTTAGGGCCGCTAAGGCGTGCAAAGCAGCCAAGCCAATCAATGTAAATGCCAAATAATAATGAATAATACCGGCAATATCTTCCTGGTTTTCAATAAATGAGCCAAAACCGGGTACTGAAAACCAATTAAACACCGGGATTGCACGACCGTCGGCCGTTGAAATCAGATATCCAGCAATAAAAAGACTGAACAATAAGATATAAAGAGCGAAATGGGCTATTTTAGCCGCTTTAATTTCCCATTTTTGACCTTCAATTTTGGGATGGGTGGTTAACAGTTTCCAGACAACCCGCAGCAGGGTCAATGCAAAAAAACACAGGCCAACGGATTTATGTATATAAGGTGCGGTGTTATACCAGTCATGGTAATAGTTCAGATCAACCATCCACAGACCTAAACTAAATAAACCAATAACCAACAGAGCTGAAACCCAATGTAGGAGTTTAGCAATGATATTATATTTTGTGACGGCTTGTGACATTTACTGCCCTTTTAAAATGTAACCTAACAAAGTGTTTATTCACTTAATTATAGATTAACTATTTGATAAACAAAGATAGAAAAACAGAAAAGTTTGTTCAAATATTTTGATTAGTTACTTTGTTGATACTTTAATTCTATTGATAATTTAAAGGTCTTAACCGTTAGCCGTGCGGATTAACTTTAATATTCAATAGCTTATTTAATTAAACCTGACAAATCACGGCATTTCTGGGAAGGAAGTTTGTTGTTCGGATTCAAGCCAGATAGGGTATTTTTTCATTACAGATATAAATAATGGAGAGTTGATGAAGTCGGCCAACCAAACCTTTAGAAACGGGTAGGCACTTTGTTCAAACCAGTCTTTATCAACACCGGCAAATTGCCGAATAAAAGGTAGAATAGCCATATCGGCCAGGCTGATTTTTTGGCCGAAAAGATAAGGACTATTGCTGAGACGATTTTCTAATTGCATTAAAAATTCTTCCGCATGCTCTCGGTAATAATGTGCCGAATGTTCTGGAAAACGATCCGCATATTTGTATTTATCGAGCCAGTCTTTAAATTCAAAATCATTTTCATCAATCAAACTTAACATCTCAGTTAAATTACCCTGTAACCAGCTATCTGGATCGTCGCGGCCCAGTGCCCAAACCATAATATCTAAGCTTTCATCAACGACAGTCCCATCGCTTAGTTGTAAAACAGGCACGGTGCCTTTGCATGAAAGAGCTAACATTTCTGTCGGTTTATTTTTAAGTAGTATTTCCCGTAAAAAAACAGATTGTGAACTGACCGTTAAGGCTAAACGGGCACGTATGGCATAGGGGCAGCGGCGAAATGAATATAACGTATTGGGCATAAATACCTCGGGTATAAGGAATGTGAATTTGGACCATTTTACGAACAATCTGTATAAAAACAGTCGTCATAGCCAAAAAATGAGTCAATTTTTCAAGTCTTACTCAAGCCGTCCCGGGGAGTTCAGCAGAGAAACGGCCATACTAAAATTAGATCAAGCTCGATAAAGGCGAACAATCGTAGGCGGTGTTTAATCTTGCCCTAACAAAAAACGCAGATCTATTAATGCAGTATTGGCACGCGATACATAATCTGCCATTACCAAGGAATGGTTTGCTAACAAACCAAAACCACTGCCATTTAAAATAATCGGACTCCATATAACAGCTTGTGTTGATTCTAAGTCTTTAATTATTTTCTTTAAACTGACTTGTGCATTTTTATTTTCTAAGACATCGGCAAAATCTACCTCGACAGCTTTCAAAAAATTCAAGAGAGCCCAAGTTGCACCGCGACTTTCATAAAATACGTCATCAATTTGAAACCAATGGGTTTTTATGTGCATTTGCTGTGCTGTTTCGGTTACAGGATCAGCGCTTAATACGCGGTTATCATTATCTTGCGCAACACTTGAGTTTAAGCGTTGCGAAAGAGAAGCTAAACGTTTTTCGACGGCACTTAACCAGGCACTTAAATTATCTGCTCTAGTGTAAAATTGTGCATCAGTTTGATTATTTGCAACTAAACGTGTTCGATAATACAGCAAAGAGGCAATAGCTTGGCGGTACTCCTTTTCGGCACTTGGCAACGCCCAGTTTTTGTGCGAAGTATTGATTTTTTCCTGTGCTTTTTCTAAATCGTTATCGCCCGTTGTCTGGGTCGGTGAGCGGCTAAAATCTAAACGCATGGCTAATGATAAATCTCTTATCTGTTCGAGGGCACCATATTCAAAAGCCGGCATATTATCCATGAATAATCCCGGCGGTGTGACATCATTTGAAAAAAATCCGCCAGGCTTTTCAATTAACCAGCTGGTGACATCGATTAAAGTGGTTGTTGTTGTATAACCAGGCACGATTCTATGGTTATTTATTTTGGCTGCTGTTAACGCTTTAGTTTTTACATCATAGGCTGCGGGGGGGAATCCCCACCAAATTGATACTATCCACAGTATCAATGCGATGATTGCAAGGCCGGCGAAAATTCCTTTTTTTACTGAAATAGTCATTTTAGTCCCTAATCTTGATATTCAAAAAATATTTTAAAGGGTTAATTAAGCAATAACAAGCGCTTAAGATTTTAGTGTCTGCTTTAGAAAAACATTAATAATATCAGAAGAATTAATTAAATGAGCAATGATTGCGAAGAAAAATTAGCTCTAACCTAACAAGGAGGCGAGTTGTATTCAATCGTTATGTTCACTTCACAAATTGTTCCTACGATTTTGTATAATTAGAATAACTAATTACTGCAATCAATGCCTTGCTTTCATGCAATTTTCCTTGCGCCTGACAAAGCATTTTGAAGTAATACCAATCCGCATAAGTAAATAGTCTAAAATCGCGCAGGAAAAAATAATGATAGCAAGATGTTTGATTGAGCAATAGCTGTCTATTGATATTGAAAACAACGCAGCTAGCGTTCATTTTAACAACTAAGATAGGTCAGATATTTATGCGGATTGCTATAACATGGGAATAAGACTAAAACATGGCTTTATATATTAATAACCTTCATTTTAATCCGCATAAATGAAGAGAAAATGAGTGAATTTACTATTCTATGGTAATCTTCCTGAAAAATAGTTGAACAGGGTTCGTTATGAAAATTTCAATGATTGTTGCGATGGCGGAAAACAGGGTAATTGGTTTGGATAATAAAATGCCATGGCATTTGCCTGCCGATTTAATGTTTTTTAAACGTGTGACATTAGGTAAACCCATTATTATGGGCCGAAAAACCTTCCAGTCAATTGGGCGACCGTTACCCGGAAGAAAAAACATAGTCTTAAGCCGTGATGAAAATCTTCATATAGAGGGGGTTTGCTGTGTGCAAACCGTTGAACAGGCACTTGCACTTGTGCAGGATTGTGATGAAGTGATGGTGATCGGTGGTGCGACGATTTATGAGCAGTTTTTACCACAAGCAAGCCGTTTGTATATTACTTTTATCGATTTAAAAACCGCGGGTGATACGCAGTTTCCCGATTATAAAATAATTGCCAATTGGCAAGAAGTACAAACTGAAGCGCATCAGTCTGACGCGCAAAACAATTATAATTATCAATTTGTAACACTAGATCGAGTAAGCTGATTTATTTACGGTGAACTTTTTGATGTTGGCAAGCGAAAGAAAACATTTTTTTATCTTGCCAACGTAACATACTCAGTTTATTTCCCCATACACAACCGGTATCTAAAGCATAAATTCCTTCTCTAGTCACTGTGCCTAATAACGCCGCCCAATGGCCAAATATTATGTCACTACTCTGATCCATCGTGTTAATTTCAAACCAGGGTTTAATGACAGTGCTATCGGTTTGTTGAGGGGAAAGTTTGCTGTGCAATTCTAATGACCCATCTAACAGGCAATAACGCATTCTGGTTAACGTGTTGATGATAAAACGTAAGCGCTCAATACCCTGTGAACTATCATTCCATGAGGCAGGGTGGTTGCCATACATATTTTTAAGCAGCATTTTAAACTCATTACCCTGCAAAATGCTTTGTACTTCTTGCGCATAACTTTGCGCTTGTTGAATAGTCCATTGTGGGGATATGCCCGCATGAACCATCACAAAGTTAAATTCAGGGTGGCGTCTAAAAAGCGGTTGGAAACGCAGCCAGTTCAGTAACTCATCACAGTCTGGCGCATTTAATAATGCGCTTAATTTATCACTTTCTTTATCACGGTGAATACCTTGATGGATCGCTAAAAGATGCAGATCATGATTACCCAGTATCACTTTCGCACTGTCACCTAAGCTTTTAACAAAACGTAATGTTTGCAGCGATTTTGGACCCCGCCCGACAAGATCCCCGGTCATCCAAAGTTGATCTTTATTTTTTTCAAATTGCGCCAGTTCAAGCAATGCTTGAAGTTCATCGAAGCAGCCGTGGAGATCACCGACTATATAAGTGGCCATCTTTATTTGTTTTCTTTTAAATCATATACATAATTGGCAATATTAACGTATTCTTCAACGCTGATATTTTCTGCCCGTTTGGTTGTATCAATGCCAATCTCTTGCAATTGTTCAATACTTAACAAATCACGTAAACCATTACGAATTGTTTTACGACGCTGATTAAATGCCATTGAACACACTTGGGTGAGGGATTTTAAGCTTTTAGCGACAAAGGGGGGAGTATCATAGGGTTCTAAACGTACGACTGCCGAATCAACCTTAGGAGCCGGTATAAAAGCTGTTGGTGGTACTTCTAATACAGGTATAACTCGGCAATAATATTGCGCCATAACAGTTAAGCGTCCGTAGGCTTTACAGTCAGGACCTGCACAGAGACGATTTACCACTTCTTTTTGGAGCATAAAATGCATATCAGAAATTTTGTCTGCATATTCAAACAAATGAAACATCAGCGGTGTTGAAATGTTATAGGGCAAGTTACCAAAAACGCGCAGCGGTCTTTCGGCACTGGCCAATTTTCCGAAATCAAATTGCATTGCATCGGCTTGGGTAATATTCAATTTATCACCTAATACGGGATGCTCCGCTAAACGGTCTGCCAAATCTCTATCGAGTTCAATGACATTTAAGATTTTAACTTTGCTTGCAACAGGCTCGGTTAGTGCGCCTAATCCCGGACCTATTTCAACGATATTGTCTTCCCATTGAGGTGCTATGGCCGCAACAATAGAATCAATAATATAATCATCGTGTAAGAAATTTTGTCCAAAACGTTTACGCGCGGTGTGACCTAAGTGTGTTTTATCATTCATGTTGATTTTGCCTTGTTGCTTATTATTTATTAGTGCTCTGAATCATCGTAATAGCTTCATCGACAGCACATAGTAAGCTGCCTGAATCTGCTTTACCCGTGCCGGCTAAGTCTAACGCAGTACCATGATCCACAGAGGTACGGATAAAGGGCAGACCTAAAGTGATATTGACTGATTTGCCAAATCCTTTATATTTTAAAACGGGCAAGCCTTGATCATGATACATGGCTAAAACAACATCTGCATCTGCTAAATATTTTTCCTGAAAGAGTGTATCTGCTGGCAGGGGACCGGTTAAGCTGATCCCTTCTGCACGTAACTTCTCTAATGTTGGCTCTATGGTATCAATCTCTTCTCGGCCCATGTGGCCACCTTCACCCGCGTGAGGGTTCAAACCGCAAACATAAATATGCGGTTGCTTAATGGCATATTTTGTTTGTAATTCTTGATTCAGTATGCGGATTATTTGCGTTAAACGCGACTCGGTAATGGCGGCGGAAACATCGGCTAAAGGCAGATGCGTTGTGACCAATGCCACACGCAGTCCGGTTGTGGCCAACATCATTACGACCAGATCAACAGCTGCCTGTTCAGCAAAAAACTCAGTATGACCGCTAAAAGTAATCCCCGCATCATTAATAACGGCTTTATGCACCGGTGCTGTGACAACCGCTGCAAATTCGCCTGACAAGCAGCCGCGGCTTGCAAAACTCAGGGTATCTAAAACAAACTGAGCATTCAGTGTGTTTAATTCCCCAGCTTTTACGGGGGCTCTTAAGTTAATATGAGCCACTTTTAAGCTGCCAATCTGATTGGCTTTAGCTGCTGTTTGTGGATCATAATCAAGCAATTTTATTTTTTCATTAAGTTGTAAGGCACGTTCAGCCAATAACCTTTTGTCTGTACAAATAATTAATTCCACAGGCCAGGCTTGTTTAGCAAGTTGTAGAATTAAGTCTGGTCCAATACCGCCTGGTTCGCCAGCGGTGATAATTAAACGCTTCACCATTATTGTTTCTCAATAATATAATTCGGATTATGTATTTTAATATAGGCTTCCTGGCGTATTTCATTCATCCAGGCATAAACCTCTTCGGGAAAACGCTGCTGAAATAACATGTTGTAAGCTTTTTGTTTGGTTGCTTGTGCTGTGGTATCTGATTCGCGTTTACCGGTCACCTCAAGAATGTGCCAACCATGCATAGTACGAAATGGCTGGCTGAGTTCTTCAATGGGCAGAGAGAGCGCTAATGCTTTAAACTCAGGCACATACATACTGGGATCTGCCCAACCTAATTCCCCTCCTTTAACAGCTGAACTCGGATCTTGAGAATACTCGCGGGCAAGTGCTGCAAAGGATTTTTTGCCGTTGATAATATCCTGTCGGTAACCCGCCAATAATTTTTGCGCTTTTTGATCGCTAAGAATGATATTAGATTTAATCAATATATGCCGTGTATTGACTTCAACCGTCATGACATTCTGCTCCCCTTTTTTATCAATTATCTTGATAATATGAAGACCAAGGTCTGACTTAAATGGGCCTATCACATCGCCTTGATTAGTCTGCTGCTCATTAAATATATTTGCAAATAAAGTGGGCATTTCATTGATCGTTCTCCATCCCCAGTCACCCCCTTCAGACGCTTTTGGCCCATCGGAGTTAAGTAGTGCTAACTGTGATGCATTGCCCCCGAGTTTGATTTTTTTAAGCAAATCCTGTGCTTTTTTTTCAACAGCTTGCTGCTCTGCCGCTGAACTGTCTTGGTCTAACTTAAAAAGAAGATGTACAAAATTAAATTGCGTATTTTTTTGTCCCTCGGTATTGATGCGTTTTACCATCTGTTCAACTTCTTGATCAGAAATAGTAATACGGCGGCGAACCTCAATTTGACGGATTTCATTGATGGTCAATTCGTCACGGACAGTATCAACAAATGCAGCATAACTTTTGCCCTGTTTTTCAAGTTTTTCTTGTAGCTGTTCGCTGGTTAAACCCTCTTCTTGAGCTATCTGCTGTATCGTTTGTTGCAGTTGCGCATCATTTATCCGCAATCCGATACGCTGTGCAATTTGCAGCTGTAAACGGTCAGTGATTAATTTATCAAGGATCTGTTTGCTTAATTTATCGCCGCTAGGTAATGTTTGCTCGCTATTTTTATAACGCGCTTGAATTTCAAGTTGCGCGCGCTGCAAATCACTGCTTAGAATAATTTGTTGATTAACAACCGCTTCTATTTTATCTAACGGTATCTTCTGTGCAAATGCCGGTGTTGCGCCCAAAGACGCAAAAAGTAAAGGCAGTATAATATTCTGGATAACTTTCATTTTTTTTCCATTATTGTAAGTAAAAAGGGCGACCGTAATCAAATGAACTTTCACTAGCTGAGCTAACGCCAACACCACCCAATCCGGTTAATTCAAAATTTAGTGTAATGCTTTCTTCGCTTTCATAATCATCTTTTATTGAACCTTCATCGCCAGAATATGAGTCCATATAACTACCGTAGGATAAGTTAATTGCCCAGCAGCATGATTGATATTTTAAGCCAACAAGACTCTCGTAGGCATGATTGTAATCCAGATCATAATAGTAACTGAGATAAGAGGTCCATTGTGAATTCATTGCCCAATTTACCTTACTCCCCAGTTGATTAATTTTTATGTCCCACTCTTCATCTTCCGGATTTGCATAATAACGGTAATTTAACTGTGCAAAGGTATTACTGAGCCAACGTTTCTCCAAGGTGAAATTGGATCTGGTAAATTCACCCTGATCTGAGTCAAAAGCGACTCCCGCATGGAAAAAATAATCATTTTCAAAATTAATATCTAACTCTCCAATAAGTGAAGAGCGACTTGCCGTATTCTCATCGTTATCGTTATTGTCATCGTAATCTGGTACATAGGTTTGCGAAGGCGTAAAATAATAATTTTGACCAAGCGCAAAACGTACTTTCTTTTCTCCCTGCGGGTTAATAAAGCTACTGGAAACACCAACGGTTATCTGATTAGCATCTGAGATTCTGTCATATCCCGAAAATTTATTATCACGGAATAAACCGTAATAATCGACTTCCATCTCCGTACTGTCATAAATGCCGATCGCCGATTGATCCTGATAGGGTACATATAAATATTGAATTTGCGGTACCAGCGTTTGCCGGTACTGGTTATCCAATATTGATAATGTACGTTCAAAATTAACCCCAGAATGAATTTTGAACGAGGGCAGATAACGGTTTGCCGTTTCGCTTAAGTCATCGTACTTAGTTGCGTCGCTTAAATCTTGCTGATAAAAACTCAGCATATACTTAAGCTCAGTATTAACAAACAGTGAGTTGTAATACAAGGGCAGTGATAATTTAGGCTCTAAATGGATTCGGGTACCGCTATAAACGTCATTATCGCTGTGGTTAAATTTTGAAATTTCGGAGTACCAATCTAATTGTAAACTATGAAAGTTAAGGGGTTGATAAGCACTGAATGCAAGTTTTGGCAAAACTTCATGGGGTGTATCTCCATCGCCCAATATTTGGAAACTTCTGACCTCTAATTGACTGCTCCAGTTATTTTCAGTATATTTTAAACTGGCTGTCTGCAATAACTGGTTATCACTGCGTGAACCATATTCTGTCGAAATATCCGTAAAATAATCATCATCACTGACCCGATTATAATTTAGATTAAACTGCCAGTTATCAGCGAAGCTCAGCGCATGATCCCAATGGAATAGATAACGGGATTCATTGTAAATGTTATCATCTTCTAAATATTCTGCTTGCATTTTACCGCTGCCGGCAGCAAACAGATAACGATATTGACCCGCAACCAGTGTGCCGCGATCCTGCATATAAGTCGGCGTAATGGTGGCGTCCATGTTTTCAGATATATTGAGATACAAGGGTTGGCTGATGGTCGAACCATTGGTGTCTGCAAATTCAAAACTTGGAAATAAAAGGCCTGTTTTACGTTTGTCGGCAATAGGGTATGTAATATAAGGCAAGTAAAAAATCGGGATATCTTTTATTTTTAGTATTGCGTTATAAGCTGAGGCGGTGCCAGTCTTATTGTTTATATAAAGTGTTGTTGAATCAATTGACCAAGTATTATCGTCCGGTGGGCAGGCGCTATAGGAGGAGTTCTTCAGCTCATATAAATCCTCACCATTATCATAAACTTTATCAGCATCACCACGGCCTCCCCGTCCGTGAAACTGATAATCAGTCTGGTATAAAGATGTTTTATTATTGGTTAATTGTCTTTCGATAACGTCTGCAAACAAGGTCACCTGGCCATTATTAAAATTCACATTACCTTCTGCGATGACTTTTTCCTGTTCAAGATAATAGGTTAATTTATCGGCGCTTAGATTTTTATCCCCCTGGGTGAGATTAACATCCTGCTCATAGACCAATTTACTCGGAATAGCATATAATTTCTGCGCATTAATATTAATAGGTTGTTGTTCAACGGGCAGAGTATTCGGATCATCGACTCTAGGTGGAACCTGTAGATAGCATTGACGGAAAAAAGATTCCGTATCACGTTTTTGATCTATAGGCTGCTCTTCAGCAGTTGATGCCTTATTGGTAACAGCATATTGTTGTGTACTTTCTTCTTCAAGCACGGATTTTTCTGCTGTATTTGCAAATAAAGGTAAGAAAAAGAGCAACGAAGGTAATATTTTTAACATGAATAACTCACAAATATTGCTTAGAAATTGAAAACGCCAAGCTAAAATAAAATAAAATAAAATAGATTTTGGTATGATAGAACAAACTTAACTGAGCTCCAATCTTTGTTACTTATAAATATGTTAAAGTTCTGCATTTTAGATAAAAAATAGGCAAACTAAGCAACAGTTAAACAAAACAAACACAATATTGATTCTTTCTCTTTTTAATAAACAAGGTATTTTAACGTTATGCGCATTTGGGGAAAACTACTCGGCGGCTTTTTCGGTTTTATGTTTGGTAATATTTTTGGCATGTTGCTGGGCATTTGGCTAGGGCATCGTTTTGATCGCGCACGGGCTAATAACTTCAGTGCGAAAAACGGTTTATTTGGTAATGCTGCCAGTAGCCAGGAACGGCAAAAAATATTTTTTAACGCTACGTTTTCTGTGATGGGCCATGTTGCCAAAGCAAAAGGCCAGGTAACACAAACTGATATACAAATCGCGAATGCTTATATGGATCAAATGCGTCTGGAAGGGGCAGCTAGAGAGCGCGCACAGACTTCGTTTTCACAGGGTAAAGCGGGGGAGTTTTCACTTCAAGAGACGCTTGCTCAGTTTACTCAGATGGTGCGTGGTGAACGCAACCTGTTGCAAATGTTTTTGGGTATTCAGGTACAAGTTGCTTATTCTGATGGTGTACTGGACGAAAATGAAAAAAGCATTTTATATAATATTGCCCAGCAGTTAGGTTTTTCAAGGTTTGAACTGGAACGTTTATTACAGATGATGGAAGGTCAGCAACATTTTCATCAAGGTCAGCAACAGCAAACCCAAACGGCTAATAGAGAAGACGCTTATAAAATACTCGGCGTTGAAAAGATTGCAACTGACAAAGAAATTAAGCGTGCTTATCGGAAACTGATGAGTCAACATCATCCGGATAAGTTGGCATCTAAAGGGTTGCCCGAAGAGATGATGACGTTAGCCAAAGAAAAAGCACAGAATATCCAAGGTGCCTATGAGACACTGCGCAGCTCACGGGGATTTAAATAAAAGAGTTGCTAGCGTCTTACAGCATTAGTGTTTAAAAAGCCTTTGAGCATTGCTGCTGTGTACATTCAATTTTTTTGCTGCAGTATTAAATATGCTTATAGGGTCATTATAACCAAGCAAAAAATCATATTAAATGAGTGCCGATTACCTCTTTGCGGGTGAGCGGCAATTTAAATACCTGCAAGCGTATAAAACCGATGAAATGCGTCGCTTATTGCACCTTTGTGGTGTTTAGCGGGGCAGTTAAATACTCTCCCATTTAACAACACGTAAAACAGTTACACTCTATTCCGCCGTTTTTTGTTGCCGCTTTGACATGAAATTTTTGTTGCTTGAAATTCAAACAGTGACAGGACTTTTTTAAATAAAATAGCTTTTTCATTCATTATTTTCAGCAATGAAGATACCTTGTTGATACAAAATTTGGAAAAGTTCGTATCATCTTTAAAGTTAAAAACTGCGCAATCGAGTGATACCACTGAGCGCTTTTCTACTATTAGAATGATTGGTTTATATCAACTTTGTTAGCCAAAAAAGTTTTTTTTTGGACTATAAACCACACCACACCGTTAAGTGGAGGACTAAACTGATCACTTTTGGGTCTGTTTTGCATTTCCTCAAACTGCTGCTGCTTTGTGCATCTGCAAGTGATTGGGGATAAATCTGTAATCCGCATCTTGATTATGATTTAATAAAACACTATATTGAATTTTTAAAACGGAGTTATATTAATGTCGACTTTTGCACTTGCTTTAGGCACTGCCACAAAAAACCGCGATCAAAAAATTATTGAAGCTTTCTTTCCTAACCCAATATTGAATCCAAGTGATGATCTGGTTTCTGTTATCGCTGCTATTACAGGCTATGAGCAGGGTAATCAAATTATTGAAATAAAAGCTGAAATGTCCGAATACTTAGCAGCTGCTTTTAATGGCGCTAACGACAGCGCAAATGCTGATTTTGCAACGGCAGCGGAAAAATCAAGTCAACCTTTAGTTTTAGTTATTCTGGCAACAGATGATGCACCGCAAAGTGTCGCTGAAGGGTATCTGAAACTGCAGCTTATCTCGCATCGTGTAGTTAAACCCCATGGTTTAGTTTTAGATGGTATTTTTGGTATCCTGCATAATATTGCCTGGACCAACAAAGGCGCCATAGATCTTCCTGAATTATCTGACCGCCAGATAGAGGCGCGTTTAAAAGGCGAAACTATCACCGTTGATTGTGTGGATAAATTCCCTAAAATGGTTGATTACATTGTACCAAGTGGTGTACGTATTGCCGATACCTCTCGCGTACGTTTGGGCGCGCATGTGGGTCAAGGCACCACTGTGATGCATGAAGGTTTTATCAATTTCAATGCAGGAACAGCTGGCGTGAGCATGGTTGAAGGTCGAATTTCTGCGGGTGTTATGGTTGGTGAAGGCACTGATATCGGTGGTGGTGCATCGATTATGGGGACCTTAAGTGGTGGTGGCAAGATGGTCATCACGATCGGAGAAAACAGTTTATTAGGGGCTAATGCAGGTTTGGGGATTCCACTTGGCAATCGCTGCACTATCGAGTCTGGATTATACATAACAGCTGGCTCAAAAGTAAAAATGCTTGATAATGAAGGTAAAGAAGCGGGTTATGTCAAGGCGCGTGAACTTGCCAATAAAGATGATTTGCTTTTCCGCCGTAATTCAATGACGGGACAAATTGAATGTCTAGCGAATAAAAGCGCGGTTGAATTGAACAGTATGCTGCATTCGAACTAAATTGTTATAGCAAGTTTTTCTATAAAAAACTTTTTATAGAAAAACAAAAAAGGGACTCAATTGAGTACCTTTTTTGTTAGTTTAATTATAGCAAATGTATTAAATATGTGATCTTGTATCGCGTAGGAAAAATTAACACTAGCAAGTTATGAGTTGCAGGAAGTAGTTATTCTCTTTTCAAGACTCATCACACAGATAGGGTTGATTTTAAGCAGCGAGGCTGATCACTTATTTGATGCGCTTGGTATTACCTAAGGTAATACTTTTTTAAAGGGTTGTACTATGACTTTTTTATAGACACCTGCGGCCACGTAAGGATCCGCATCCGCCCATTGTTGTGCTGCTTCTAAACTGTCAAACTCCGCGATAATAGTCGAGCCACTAAAACCTGCATCAGCTGGATCTTCACTGTCAATCGCGGGCATTGGACCTGCCACAATTAACCGCTGCTGCTCATTTAGTTGTTGTAAGCGTGCAACATGTGCAGGGCGTACCTGTTGGCGTAAACTTAAACTGTTTTCCACATCTTGTGAAAAAATAACATATAACATCTTTATTCCTCTGTATTTTTATTGCTGGAAATCTTTTTTTCTGCCGGCGCAGGTAAATATTTATAGATATACATGCCACTTAAAAGCGTAAATACAAGGGTGACTGACAATAAGCCGAACACTTTGAAATTAACCCAAGTCTCCTGTGGCAAACTGAATGCAACATACACATTGACCGCTGATAATACGGCAAAAAACATGGCCCAGGCGCTGTTCAGATTATTCCATATATTGTCAGGCAGGCTGATTTCTTTGCCCAGCATCTGTTTGATAATCGGCTTTTTATAGAAAAACTGGCTAAGCAGTAAAGCGACACTAAACAGGGCGTATACCACGGTGACTTTCCATTTAATGAATACGTCATCGTGCAGAACAATTGTTAAAGTGCCAAATACCAGCACCATGCCAAAGGTGATAGCCTGCATTTTCTCAACTTTACCGTTTTTGTAATAACTAAAAGCGAGCATTAATCCCATACTTACTATTAACGCTCCCGTTGCGATATAAATATCGGTTGTCTTAAAGGCCACAAAAAAGATAATCAGTGGAATAAATTCAAAAAATTGTTTCATGTTTTTTCCTATTCCAAAAAGTACAAAGTCACTCTATAAAAATAACTTTAAAGTAAGCATTGCACTTTCAGCAGTTTATTTTTTATCAGTAGCAGCTTTCATCTTACTGATAAATTGATGCATTTCGAAAAGGAGTTTATCAGGATTATCTAAGCTTTTTTCGATAATTTTAACCACTGCTGAGCCTGAAATTGCGCCGGCAGCACCCAGTTTTATCGCTTCACGTACCTGCTCAGGTGTGGAAATACCAAAACCCAGTAATGACGGTGGCGCATGATACTTATTTAATGTCGCGAGCATCTTGCCAACCGGCATGCCTGCTTTTGCATGTCCGCCGGTAACACCAGAACGACTTAATAAGTAGGTATAACCCTGTCCATACTCAGCCACTTTTTGTAATGTTTCCTGATCGCCATTGGGGGGCGCTATAAATATTTGATTAATCGAAAATTTCTCTGCAGCTGCGCGGTAAGATGCACTTTCTTCAAGTGGCGCATCTGCTATGAGTATAGAATCAACACCCGCTTTAGCACAACGTTCATAAAAACTTTCAATACCATTACGATAAACAAGGTTCACATACAATAATAGACCAATAGGAATGGTTGGATGTTTATGACGAATTTCGGCAATGATTTCTAGGCAGCTGTCCGGTGTTGCACCGCTATTTAAAGCGCGAATAGAGGCATTTTGAATAACAATACCATCGGCGACAGGATCTGAAAATGGGATCCCTAACTCCAAGGCGTCAGCACCGGCATCAATTAAAGTATCAATTATTTTCAAGGAGAGGGCACGATTGGGATCACTAACCATTACAAAAGGAACAAAGGCCCCCTGGTTTTCAGTTTTAAGGTGGGAAAATAAAGCCTGATAACGTTTGCTCATTAGAGAATTCCTTTTTCTTCAAAAATTTCAGCGACGGTAAAGATATCTTTATCACCACGGCCGGATAAATTAACAATAATGATTTGCTCCTTATCATCATGTTTAATCAGTTTTAAAGCATGTGCTAGTGCGTGTGCCGACTCAAGGGCGGGAATAATACCTTCTTTTAAAGAGAGTTCATGAAAAGCGTCTAGCGCTTCGTCATCGGTGGCGTTAACATATTGCGCGCGTCCCGTTTCTGCAAGGTGTGCAT
Organism: Psychromonas sp.; assembly: GCA_047629075.1. GTDB lineage: Bacteria > Pseudomonadota > Gammaproteobacteria > Enterobacterales > Psychromonadaceae > Psychromonas. Next base: position 18,924 of record JBLHWW010000037.1, read on the forward strand.
GTTGCGGACCAACGGACGGGAAATCAAGTCCGGCAGAAATTGAATAAGATTCTTCCACCTGACCATGTTTATCCTGCATCATTAGGGAATGCATACCAAAGAAGATACCTTTTGAACCATGGGAGATCGGGCAACCGTGCTCACCTGTTTCAATACCGTGTCCTCCAGGCTCAACACCAATTAGTTCAACGCTTGGATCGTCTATAAAATCATTGAATATACCGATCGCGTTAGAGCCACCACCCACACAGGCAATCACTTTATCGGGTAACACACCTTCTTTTTTCAATACCTGCTGCTTCGCTTCTTCACCAATTATTTTCTGGAATTCGCGTACAATGGTTGGAAACGGGTGCGGCCCGGCCACTGTGCCTAATAAATAGTGCGCAGTATCATAACTGCCTGCCCAATCACGTAATGCTTCATTACAGGCATCTTTTAATGTTGATGAACCGGAATGAACGGGAATCACTTCCGCACCCATTAAACGCATACGGAAGACATTGGGTTTTTGACGTTCACAATCCACCGCGCCCATATAAACCCGGCATTTCAATCCCAGTAACGCACAAGCTAATGCGGCTGCAACACCGTGTTGGCCGGCACCCGTTTCTGCAATAATCTCTTTTTTACCCATGCGTTTAGCAAGTAATGCCTGCCCTAAAACTTGGTTGGTTTTATGTGCACCCCCGTGGAGCAGATCTTCACGTTTAAGGTAAAGTTTGGTTTTTTTACCTTTGGTCAGGTTGCGACATAATGTTAAGGGCGTCGGGCGACCGGCATATTCGGTCAATAATTCAGACAACTCTGCCAGAAATTCAGGATCTGTTTGTGCTTTTACAAATTCAGCTTCTAACTGTTTTAATGCAGGTACCAGAATTTGGGGAACAAACATACCGCCAAATTGACCGAAGTAAGGATTTAGTTTTTCCATTTTTATGAACCTTTTATTTTATTCTAGGGTGCATCCACCTTAGAATAAATGAATAATTTTTAGCGCTGCAGATAATGTCTTATTACTGAAAATGCGGCGTTTAATTTTAGCGGATCTTTTTTGCCGGGCGCAGATTCAACGCCTGAATTGAAATCTAACCCTGCGCAGCCTATTAAACAGGCTTGCTGTGCATTTTCAGGGGTTAAACCACCGGCCAATATTATTTTACTTTTAATTTCACTGCTCAGACCTGCCAGCAGTGCCCAGTCAAAGGCTCTACCTGTTCCTCCTGTTTGCCCAGCAATTCGAGTATCCAGCAGATGCTTTTGGACATTAAATTTTTCAAACTCGGGTAAACTGTCACTCACACCATGGGCTTTCCATATTTCACATTTTTCCGGCAACAAAGCGCGTAACACTTTAATATATTTTGGATTTTCATCACCGTGTAATTGTACTGCGGTTAATCCTAAGTGTTTAACGGTATAGCTGATTAATTCAGGCTCTTCATTTTGAAAAACACCCACATATAATAGTGGTGCGCCGAGCATCACCAAACGCGCTTCCTCCAGATCCACAAAACGTGGCGATTTATCAACAAAGATTAAACCGCCATAAACTGCACCCGCTTTATAAACATCGCTAGCTGCTCTAGGATGGGTTAAACCGCAAACTTTGTTACTGCCTAAAATTAATTTTCTACAGGCGCTATCAATATTGGGTTGACTCATAATTGCACTACCGACTAAAAAACCGTTTGCATATTTACTCAGTTTTTTAACCTGGCTGTGGTTGTAAATACCCGATTCAGAAATAACAATCCGGTCTGCCGGTATTCTAGCTGCGAGCTCTTTAGTACGATTTAAGTCAATACTTAGATCACGTAAGTCACGATTATTTATACCAATAATTTTTGCATTTAATGCGATAGCACGTACCAGCTCATGCTCATTACTGACTTCAGTTAAGACCCCCATATTAAGACTGTGTGCGGTGTCGCGATAAGCACGGTAAGCATCATCATCTAAAACAGAAAGCATTAATAATATCGCATCGGCTTTATAATAGCGTGCCAGATAAATTTGGTAGGGATCAATAATAAAATCTTTACAGATCACCGGTTGCGAGACTTGATTCCGGACTTTACTGATATATTCAAAATCACCTTGGAAGTACTTTTCATCCGTTAGCACCGAGATTGCACTGGCATAATTTTTGTAGGTACCAGCAATCAGATCTAAATCAAAATCTTCCCGAATCACCCCTTTTGACGGAGAAGCTTTTTTACACTCTAAAATAAAGACAGTGTCAGGTTTATCCAATGCTTCATAAAAATAGCGATCACTCTCCGTAATTTTATCTTTGAAGCTTATCAGGGGCTCTATTTGCTGACGCGCTTTTACCCACTCGACCTTATCCGCTATAATTTTTCCGAGAATAGTATCCTTCAGGCTTTTATCATTTAACATTGGCTTAGCTCCACAAGTGCTTTTAATAGTTGTAATGGTTTACCGGTTAACATCATATCCAGCGCTTGTTTTGTACCCTCTTCAAAGTTATTAGCCTTACCGTTTAAGACCAGTAAAGCGGAAACATTAATGGCTACGGCCGCCTGCTGGGCATCGCTGCCTTTACCCTGTAATATCTGTTCAATGATCACTTTATTTTCCGAGGGGCTGCCACCAAGAATTGCCTCGACGGGGTAATGTTGAACGCCAAAATCTTTTGGTGTTAGCGTATATTCTGTAATGTTACCATTAATCAGTTCTGCCACTTGGGTTTCACCATGTAATGCGATTTCATCCAGACCGCTGCCGTAAACCACCATCACCCGCTTCATTCCTAACTGTTTGTGGACTTCTGCAATAGGTTTTAACAGCTCAGGCGCATACACCCCCATCAGTTCAAACTTGGGCCGAGCCGGGTTAATTAACGGGCCCAGCAGATTGAAGATTGAACGGGTTTTTAATGCGGCGCGTACCGGGGCTGCAAAACGCATGCCCGCATGATATTGCGGGGCAAATAAAAAACAGATATTTAAATCATCTAAACAGCGGCGCGCAAGCTGCGCACTCATACCCAGGTTGAGACCAAAAGCTGCCAGTAAATCCGACGAACCAGATTTGCTGGAGACGCTACGACTGCCATGCTTGCATACTTTTAGGCCACAGGCAGCGGCAACAAAGGCACTGGCGGTGGAAATATTAATCGTCCCTAAACCGTCCCCTCCAGTGCCGACTATATCGGTAAAGTCATAGTTGGGACGCGGGAAAGCTGTTGCCTGTGTAAGCAGAGCATTAGCGGCGCCAGTAATCTCCTGCGCTGTTTCACCCTTCATTTTTAAAGCCGTGAGCACCGAAGACAAAATGACAGGATCAACTTCCCCTTGAACAACCCGTTCAAAGAATGCCTGGCTTTGCTCACTGCTCAGTGATTTAGCGGCGTATAACTGCTCTAAAATCTTATGTATGTTGAATTGACTCATTTAACTGTTCCCCGTAACTAAATTTAAACTGCTCTCTAATAATTTTGCACCTTCGCAGGTTAAAATAGATTCAGGATGAAATTGCACACCTATCACTTTATCTGCTTCATTATAAACGGCCATGCACATGCCATTAAAATGTGCCACGACCTCAAGCGATGCCGGTACAAAGGTACCAATTAAGGAATGATAGCGCGCAACGGAAAGTGGCTGGCTTAAACCACTGAACATTCGGTCACCGCAATGTTCGATCAGTGACGATTTGCCATGCATAATTTGATCCGCCTGACCGACTTTGCCGCCATACTGCTCGATGATCGCCTGGTGGCCTAAGCACACTCCAATCATTGGGATTTTTCCTCGGCATAAGCCGATCAGTTCAATCAGGCAGCCTGCCGCACTTGGCGTGCCAGGACCAGGCGAAAGAATTAAAACCGGGTCATTTTCACAAGCATCAATATGTGCTTTAACTTGTCTGGCTGGTATATTATTACGGTAAATTTTGACCGGATAACCCAGTGCCTTAAATTGATCAACCAGGTTATAAGTAAAAGAATCAAAGTTATCCAGAAAAAACAGTGTTTGTTTTTGAGTTATCTCCATTTTTACTCTCCATGGGCTACGATTGATGATATTTTGCTTGATGAAACGACTTCAGGCAAAGAGACTTCCACAAGTGTTGTACCATGGGCTAATGCAATCGCATTTAAGACTGCCGCGGCTTTAGTGCGTGTTTCATCGGCCTCTGATTGCGGGATTGAATCAAATACAACGCCCGCGCCAGCCTGCGCTTGTGCGATACCATTTTTTACAAATGCTGAGCGGATAACAATACAGGTATCCATATCACCATTGCCGTTGATATAACCGACTGCACCCCCGTAACTGCCACGGCGTTTTTTTTCTACCTGACGCACCAGATTCGACGCACTGATTTTAGGCGCACCAACTAGGGTACCCATATTCATACATGCCTGGTAGGCGTGCAGTGCATCTAAATCCCTGCGTAATTGACCGATAACCCGGGAAACTAAGTGCATCACGTGGCTGTAGCGGTCTACTTTTAACAGGTCTGCTACGTGCCGAGTACCCGGTTCGCTAATGCGTGCCACGTCGTTACGTGCTAAATCAACCAGCATTAAATGCTCAGAGGTTTCTTTTTGGTCTAAACGTAATTCCAACTCTAAACGACTGTCTAAATCTTTGTTAATGCTGCCATCGGGGTTAAATCCCCGTCTGCGAGTCCCTGCAATGGGATAAATTTCAACATCATTTGAGGATTGGGTGTATTTAAGCGCACTTTCCGGTGATGCGCCAAACAAAGTGAAGTCACTGTCCTTTAAATAAAACATGTAAGGGCTGGGATTTGTTTGTTTAAGTTTTGCATAAGCGGCAATCGGATTCGGGCAGGAAAGCGAAAAGCTGCGCGAAGGTACTACCTGGAAAATATCCCCTTTTACTATATATTCTTTAAGCTCTTCAACAATAGAACAATAATCTTGATCTGAAACATCCGTACTGATTTTCCCAGTTAAGGGAATGACTGGGCTGTCAACTGTTTCAAAATCAA
>JBLHWW010000038.1:0-23832 GCA_047629075.1 Psychromonas sp.
CATCACTAAAATTTGAAAATTAGCAAAGCTGTCACCGCTGTTTTTTGTTTGGGTAATACGTTGAAATAAAACCCGTTGAGTTGACCAGTAAAAACAGCCTGCTGCACCGTTAATCAATGCGCCGATGCTTAATAAGACAGGCGAAAAATCCCATAATAAGATAATGACCAGTAATATTTCAAAGATAAAAGAGAGGGCCACTATCTTTGACCAGTTTGCAGCTGCACGTAACCTGTCCCAAAAATACAGAGCAAGAATAAAACCGAGTGCGCTGAATGCAATAAAATAGGCAATATCGTTAAGCGCCAGCCCTTTATTCCAAAGAATAATAGGAATAAAGATGGGCAGCAATCCAATTAGAAAGGAGTGCACTGCCACAAACAGATAAAAGCTGCGTACTAAGCTTTTCATTAATAGGTATCTGTTTGCTGAATATTAAGCTTTTCCAATTGTGCAAAATGGATAGACAGATCTTCAGCTTTTCCATAACGGGGAAAAGCATGCATATGCAGATAGGGGCGTGAATTAACCTCTAAAAAGATACATTTTTGCTGTCGATAATCCGTGCTAATACCTTTTTCCATAATCACATCAATGCCTAATATATTGGCATCAAAGCGCTGCAGCACATTCTTAAACAATGTTTGATTTACCGCTGGAATAGTTTCCTTGTCAATTACTTCAACTACACCCCCTGGTGCTAATGAGATGCGATAAAATAGCAACACCTGCTCATCCAATTTGGGAACTGTTGTTAAGTTATAGCCGCTCTTTGATAAAAATTTTAACGTTTGTCGACCTTTTTGCAGGGGAGAGATACAAGGGTATAAATTCATCTGCTCTCTAATGGCATTTTCTCTGTCAATCAACTGGACGATCGAAGCGATCCCATCACCCGTTACAAAGGGTGCATAACGTTGTAATACTGACATTACTTGCCCATTTGCGACGACTACACGATAATTTTTGCCCTGTAAATATTGCTCGACAACCGTATAGGGCCACCATAATTTGGCCAGAAATATCGCCCGCCAAAGTTGCCTGATATTTTCAATCGGAAAATAACTGCCCCGTGAGAAACCACTGACATTGGGTTTGATAACCAGAGGAAAGCCAACTTCTTTGGCAAATTTTATTGCTTTAAAAGGGTTTAAAAATATTAATCCCTGTGCATGTGGGACATTTTCTGCTGCAAAAACATTCCTTGCCTGTGCCTTGCTGCGGCAACTTTTACGCACGCGAAGGTCATTATAATGACTGCAGCCACCCATGAATTTTTTACTTATCCATGCATAGAGGATCTTTTTCAACCGAATCATAATGAAAGCTCATTTTTAGTGGCTCTTTTTAATCGTTGAGCTGATTTTAATTTATTAAAAAATACCGGTTTAACGGCTTGGGTGCGCGGAATGCTTGTAGTGACTTTTGCTAACTGCTTCATACTGCTCCGTATAAATTTAATTTTTTTCCAAAGGCTAAAATTTTTCACCAATAAAATAAGTGGCATAGGGACGTAGAGGTTGATTTCAATAATATGGAACTGCCCCGCAATCAAACTTTCCAGTGAATCAGCACGTATGCCATAACGGGCAATACGAAATTCACCTATTTTTTTAAGATGAGACCAAATTTTTTGTTGCTGCTTTAAGCTAAGCATGGTTAAACGGTCAGTATAGTAGCTGTTGTCATTGTAGATTCCATTAATCGGCAGGGGATCAGCGCTCCTATTGCAGGTTTCAGTAATAGATAAAACGGCAAACTGCTGCAAATTATCTTTTTCAGGAATAACAAAAACTTCAAATTCTCGTTTTCCTGGCGCGGCTTGCTGAAGCAGATAAAACGGCGGGTTCGTGCTGCGGTTGCGGCGTATCTTCTGCAGAGCGTCTAAGTTATCAATACGTACAATGCCCTGTGAGTTTTGCCCCCATTCAGGTTTCATAAAAACAGGGTAAACGCTTGGGTTGTTATTACCAATATCCATACACTGCACCAGCCGCCATTGTATGGGAATTCGCGCATCCATATCTAATTTCGAAAACAGATTACGTTGTTCATTAAAGTAGTTCGCGTTGAGCTGAAAATACTTCCAGGGTGCAACGGCGAACCTAATGCAATATAAAATATATGAAACCACCAGCGTGATGCGTGTCAGCAAGTTGTTATCCCCGGATTTTCCTCAGTCAATAGAGATTGGTAGCTGCGTATATTGATGACAAAAAGAACCACGCCCAAAAATATAATCAGACAGCTAATAATTTTGGTGTTACTTAATAGCATATTATTTGTTGTCCATTTTTGCCCAGTTTTCAACGGCTTTTTTAATCAAGTTATCTTTATTCGCTAACCACTGTTCTTGAGTTTTCTGATCGTAATTAAGGTAGAGCTGATCCTGATAAATAGTCCAAAATGGTGCATTGCCTGAAGCCCTTTTATTGCCAGCCATTGCCCATGCACAGTAACCACCGTACTGTGGTGCAAAATAGTCTGGATTTTTTTTAAACTTATTCAGATTGCCCTGACTGCTGAAATACCAATCTGCTCCTTTATATTCGAAGGTAAACTTTGTCAAACCTCGAACCGGTTTTTGCTCGCTAAAATAGGCAACCGCATCAAACCCAGAAATAGCTTTATGACTAAAATAGCCGGTATAAACTTGATCGATAGCCAGTGCTGAATTGCAGCTAAAAATAGATAACAGTAAAAATATTTTCACCGGTAAATTGACGAATTTCATGTGTAACCCTTATTGACGGCAACTGAATAATTAGACCTAGGTAAGCTTGTAAATATTTCACTTTTGTCTGTTTATTTTTGCATGGATAAAATCCTCCCTCCTTAATTTATGAGATTAAGCCGCTCTGATTTATTAATGAGCGGCATGTTTTTCAGTAAAAAATAGCTTCAAGCAATCCTTTTTTTAAAAAAAAGGCTCAGGAGAAATATTTATGCCGTTACCCCGGTCAAATAAGTGGCGAAGGACTTTTAGATAAATGGAGAAACAATGAAGCAGCTGCGTGAAGCGACAGTAGAAGTACTACTGCAGGTACAGCAATTAGTGGTAGCGAGTCGAGGAAAACGTTATAACCAGCCTTCGCTGCATAGCGGATCGGGCATTGGCAAACATGTTCGCCATATTCTGGATCATTTTTTGGCGCTTCAGCAGGGTGCAGTCAATGGCAATATTGATTACAACAGTCGTCATCGCGATAGCGAAATTGAAAATGATGCCAAGCTGGCTTTGCAGTTAATCAATGAATTAATTGTATGGTTTCTCCTGCCTGATTCAGAATTGCAGGAACGCGCCGTTAAGGTTGAGTCTGAAATTTCCCTAAAGCAACAGCAAAACAGATTTTTTGATAGCAGCCTAAGCCGTGAATTATGTTACCTGATTAACCATACTGTGCACCATCTGGCCTATGCCAAGTTAGTGGCAAAAGAATTAGGTATTTTGGTTAATGATACGATAGGCATAGCACCCGGTACCGTGAGTTACCTACGCCAGCAAGGTCATTAAGATGTGTACCCTAAGCGTGCTGCGTTTAAGTAATTTTCTGGTGATAACCATGAACCGCGACGAAGCCCGCTTGCGCCATGAAGCCGGCTTGAAACAACAGCATAAAAATGGCGTTGAGTGGCTATATCCGATTGACGGACAAGCGCGAGGCACATGGTTTGGGGTTAATAATCACGGGGTGGTTCTCGCTTTACTTAATCGCTATCAAGACCCTCAATCAAGTACTGCGCCTACGCGTGGAAATATTATTCCGCAAGCCTTAGCCTATGGCAACTTTAAGCTTGTTAAAAAACATTTGTCTGAGCAAAATTATCAATACTACAACCCTTTCGATTTAGTACTCATCTCAAGTTGCGAATGCTTACATCTAAGCTGGAATGGTCGGCACTTAAGTATTTATAATGCGGATCAACGGGCACTGCTGCTTAGCTCATCTGCGCTCAATACCGAAACGGTGTTAGCTAAACGGCAACTGCATTTTCAACAATGGTTGGCGCAGTCACCTGAGCTGTCGGCAGCTGCGGTCCTGCAAAAAATTCATCTGCAGCATAATCCAGACAGCCGGAGAGATTCCGTATTAATGGACCGTAGTGATGCGCACAGTAAAAGTATCTGTCAGGTGTTGCTCGATGCGAATTACTGCGAATTTAATTATTACCCGGAAGCCAGCCTGCAGCAATGGCGATCTCATCTTAGCGGTGGCGAGTCACCTCGGGTTGAGCATAACTTAAACAAGCAACAACGACTTATTGCTATTACGAAGCCCCGTAATGATAGTTAAGAGATGCCCTTAAAGAGCTGCACATTAGCGCTGCACATTAGCGCTGCACTGATTGCTGCCCGGCAAGTTGCATTTAATCAAACAGCCTTCTTCTAAATTTGGTGTTACAGTAGCTATTTTTAGTGAGTGGGCTGCAATGTGGACTTAGCTAATTCGAATATCAGAATAAATAGATCTGCAGGCTGCTTCTTTGCAACGTCAATGAAGAATGTTATTCGCTTAGCAGATACGACAGCATTCGCATTCCAAAATAAAGGATTTGATGCCAACGGTTTTCATTTCCCAGAAAAATGCGAAGGGCAGTTGTTTGATCGAAAAGTAGCAAGGTACTTCAAATGGATGAGTGTTCGCTATTTATCACCGGATAGTTTGACTGTCATCAGCCCAATATTTAACTGTAAAGGGATAGTTTTCCTCGATGGTTACGCATTAGGTCGCTTGTAAATGAGGTATCATTTTTTTGCTATTCTTGCTTTTGTGGTCTGGGGACTAACCCCGGTATTTTTTCATTATTTCCCGGCTGAGAACATGGCTGAGTTATGGGCGCAGCGAATCATTTGGTCATTCGTTTTAGTGGTACTTTGGTTAAAATTTACCAGCGAAAAGGTTGATCTAAAGAGACTCTGGAATGATAAGCGTTCATTTTTAGCAATCTCAATATCCGGGTTGCTAATGAATGTCTCCTGGTATGGTTTTGTTTATGCGCTTTCAAATAACTATGTGCTGGATGCAAGCATGGCCTACTTTATTGCGCCAATACTAACTGCTGGTTTTTCATGGTTTTTATTTAAAGATAAGACCGATAATATCCAGAGATTATCGCTTTTATTAATGTGTGGCGCTCTTATCTACCTTGCTGTCAGTCAGGGTGTTGCACCCAGTCTTTCTCTTGTTATTGCCGTTTCGTTTGCAGCCTATATGGCACTGAAAAAGCTATCTAAGTTTAGTAATAAGGAAAACTTATATGTTGAAAATTTAATTCAGCTTCCTGCTGCTTTGATAACCGTATTAGTTGTTGCAGTAACCTATGATTCATCTCAAGCAGGCATACCTTATTATGTTCTTCTTGGGGCGGTTTTCCTGCAAATTATCCCTGTTTTTCTGCTGTCCGCTGCCATCAGCAATGTAAATCTGCAAAAGATTGTTATTTATCAGTATGTCGAACCCACGCTGCATTTTTTACTCGCGGTGTTTGTCTACCATGAACGGCTGGACAAACCATTATTCAATACTCTGATTATTGTATGGGTAGCTATTACCCTATGGCTTTGTAATGAAAAGAAGAAATCTTCAAAAGCCAATATTCAACGAAAGCCTAATTTAACGGAGAATTAAGGAAGTCGTTATTTGCTCTTTTCAGTTTGGTTTTGGGATTAAGGCTGAAATACAGCCGTTATTTTGTGAGCCGCTTTTAGGGTTTGAATAATTGCATACCAACGGGGCGCCATTATCATCAATACTCAACCTTTATATATTAAAATGCACTGCTCATATTAGCTGACAATGTTCTAAAAAATGCCAGTTTCCCGGTATAAAATAGGAGCATTTCTGTTATTAATCCTAAAATAGCCTGTAACTGGGCTGTTTTAAATTTACATAAATCAGATTCTGGAATTGGCGTCGAAGTACACAGATAACGGAGGTTGTTAATGGCTCAAGAGACTGCAATAGTATTGTATCCAGATTGATTACATGCACGGGTAAAATAAGCCTGGGCTAGATGGCCAGTGTTACGTGATAGGCGCCTATCACGGTTTACTTAAATAAAATAACAACTCTTTCCTAGCCGTTCTTTTGCTGTTCAAACCACCACATAAATGCAAACATCAGCCCTGGTGTTTTTGCTATACTAGCATCGTAAATAAGTGCTTTAGCTTCTTTTATCGGCAGGTACACAACTTCGATCATTTCAGCATCGACACCGCCGCCTTCACTGACCTTCATACTCTCATTAACTTCTGCATAGTAAAGTATTTGCCTGCTTCCGGCAAAACCTACGGAGGTATGAAAAGAAGTGATTTTTTCTATCCTCTCAAGCGCTATATCATAGCCACACTCTTCTTCTATTTCCTCTTTGGCTATCTGCTCCAAAGAGAGGTTTTTATCGACTATGCCCGCACAGAGCTCAATGGTCAGGCCATTATCATTGTTCAAATACACCGCAGGACGGAACTGTTTCACAAGCACAAAAGCTTGTTTTTCTTTATGATAAATAAGGACAGCCACGGAGTCATGCGCCTTGACGATTTCCCATGATTTTTTGACACCGTTTTGCTCATAGGTTGCCAGTGAAGTATTGATAAACTTCGGATCAACTAAAGGGTGAAGTTTAAAGTTTTTGAGCGTATTAACCATCTTATATCCTTATACTTGTCTGTGTATTACCATTCCAAAGAAGCATTAACTTCCGGATTATGCTGAAAAATCAATGCTATGTTGTTTTATACCAATTCCTATTTTATCTTTTTCTGTTCCGGTCTTTGTAAATTTTTAAGCAAGTGTAAACTTATCCTCGCCAATTAAGACAGTTACAGTGGTTGTAAAACACCTCTAAGTGAATAGTTCAGCAATAAAATGAGGACATCCAAAGCTGCTGTTATTAGCTTTCCCGCTAAAAAGCAGGTCCTCACTTTTTTATTTAAACAGAGCTGGTGGCTATCTGTTTTTCACCCACATTAGAGGCCATAGTTCGCATCAACTAAATCACCCACCTCAACATTTTTAATAAGTGATTTTTCCTTTAACCAATTTGATAGGGCATGGCGATCTTCTTCTGAAGTTGAGCCGTATCTATCACTTGAAGACACAAAAGTATCAAATACATCAAGTCCGCCTCCACCAGCAATCATTAAGTTTCTCGATTCAACAAAATCTACTATTTCATCCAGAAAAGGGTCTAAAGCACTTTCATCCATCTCTTTAAAGCTCAATGATACTTCAAATCCATAAACTGTGTATTCGTTAACATATAACTTTTTACGAAGTCGACGGCTTCTTTTTACATTCTGATCAATCTTCATTTTGCCTCTCTTGTATTGCATTTATCAGGTCACAAAATACAAAGCTGAATATCTATCTTAAACATTAGCTTAGCTTCTGATTAAACCACCTATTCTGCTTTAACACCATCATTCACTGTGTTGGCTTGCTGCCCCAGTCTTAAGGGGGGGCTCCATACTATTGGATCCCCTTTATTGATATGGTTCAGAATTACCTTCTCAGCTTCAAATTGGAAATCAGCCTCGTAAAGGCATTGGGGTCATTTGATCAGGGAATGATGAATTTTATTACCTAAAACGCCACCTGAAATTATAAACACCAAGTAAATCCAGCCAGATAATGAAAAATTGGCAATGGGTGTGAATAAGGCGCCAACATTACAACCGTTAGCAAAACGAGTGCCAAAACCCATTAGTAAACCTCCTAAAGCAAAAAGTGCAAATTGCTTTGCAGAGTGATTGATTTTAAATGAGAATGAAAATTTCCCCATCAGCAGAACCGCAATTAATGTACCCAGCATAATGGCAAAATTCTGCACTGAAATACTATGACTGAAAAACGGAGTAGTAAACAAACCGGCTGGTCGAGAAGTAAAATCTGCAATATCATTTGCACTTATGCCAAACACCATTAACACTTTACCAAACCAAATACCGAAGGGTGTTGACGCTCCCCATCCGGCACCTGTTGAAACCATCATAGTACCGAAGATCAAGGCTATTACCAGCGCCGCCGTTTTCATTTCCCATAGATTACCAATCCATCTACGGTAGGTTTCAACACTTAATAACGTAAAATGCTGCTGAGTATGTTTCTGTTGTATTTCTTGACGCGCAGTTTCACTTTCAACACCTAAGAATGACCCTGTTTTATGACGGTAATTTTCATATTTTTTAGCTAAAAAAACCACGATCAAAGCAAAAGCGATGGTCACTAGAATTGAGATAAAGTAGCCGTTCAAAGGGCCCCAGGTAAAGAGATCCGGCAGGTATACTCCTTTTCCAGCAAAACTAGCAGAAGAGAATGACGTGGTTGTGATCCATGTTTGTGTTGCCTGCAATGGAAAACCAAAGAATACCCCGGCACCAAAAAAGAATAATGTTGTCAATGCACGCGGCACATCACTGACCAATTCAACCATCACACCGCTTGCACAGCAGCCCGTGAGAGTCATTCCAGCACCAAACATTAATCCCCCCAGGACTAAGCCCAGGTTGATAGGATTAACCCAGAGATTATAACTGCCGAGATCGGCATTCAGCAGCAGACCCGCATTAATAATGGCGGTAATGACAAACATAAACATTAATGTCTGCAGCAACTGCGTCGAACCACGGCGATATGCACGGTTAACACTGCCGGCAAAACCTATCGAACCCTTTGTTAAGACAAAACCAAGGCTCAAACCGAACAATAAACGCAAAAAAAGTGATGAACTATTAAGGAAGATCGCACCTAAAATAAGAGAGGAGATGGCAACAATAATACCATATGAAGCTTGTTTTTTATCCATGTAACAACCCTGAAAAATTAGAAGTAGTAACTCATACGGGTCGGATTTTTTTGACCTAATATGAAATGAACCGCAGATTATTCTCTTACTATGGATATATGTCTAGCCCTGCTTTATAGCTTATTAGTATATATTCATTGGTATACTTATATGGTAAAAACCATAAAAATAAGACTAATATTTAAGCGATACCGTATTACCCTGATCTTATTTTATTCAATGAAATTGAATAAAAAGCAACAAAGAAGCCCCAAGCTAGGTGGCTTCTTTGTTATGTTTAACAACCTGAAACGGGCTAAAACATCATTCTATGTTTTGCACCTAACTACGGAGTGATAAGGTTAACACCATTAATATCAGTGGGTTACTTTAAATTGTATTGAGAATAATCTGTCTGTGTCATCACCTGTGTCATCATTTGAGCTGCTTCAACTTAAATATCAGGGGCCATATCGATATAGCGCAGTGAATGATCAAAATAAATTAGACTCTGCTTTTAACACTTAACCCATTTCTTATTACTTTCGGGAGAACGCTGAATTTTATTAGTTTTTGCCAATTCATTAACGGCCCGAGTAAAATCGGATTTTGATAACCCTATTTGCTTCTGAAACTTCAAATCAAAAGCCTTAGGTGATTGCAAATAGGAATAGATTTTATCTTCAGGAGACAAAGACTTTGGCGCAAGCTGCACTACAGTATCTTCTTTGGTTCTGAGCACATCAGACGTTCCACCTAATTGCGCACATTGAAACTCAAAGGCAGCGATTAAGTTTTCATCGTTACTATACAATTTAAAGCGGATTGAGCCTAACTGCTTTTTATCAAGTGCAGCTAGGATACGAGCTAAATACGCAATAATATAAAAATCAGCTTGGTTTGAACCACAGGGATAATCTGACAAGCTAAGATACAAATGCTTTTCACAAAACTGGATTATTGGATCGGCCTTAGAGAATACAAAAACTTTGTCAATAACTGATGCCTCCAGTTTCCCCAGCTCTTTTAGGCCTATATTTTCAGCATCCACAAAAATCATTTTCATTTTTTTCTCCGATAATACTTCATTGCTGATCAGCCCACCTTCAGCAAAATAGCAAACTCATTTGAAGTGTTGCTTTGATTTATAGTAGATTAATCAGGTCACAGTGAAAGTAAACAAAAAGTCCTTGAAATGTAACGAGTGTCGCAAGTGTTCTTTATAAATCATGTAATTATTTAGCTCACAAAATAAATATAAGCATACATAAATGGAATAGCTATTAAAGGAAGATATATTCACGTAAACCTCAAAAATGCCCATGTTGTAAGCACAGCCTCTTGGCAAACGTTCTATATGGTTTCCCCAATCCGTCGGAGGCCTTTTTTGACGACTTAGAGTCAGGGAGGATTGCAATTGGAGGCTGTTGTATTTTTGCAGATTGTGCAATGCCAAAATGGAAATGTGTCAAATGTGAAACTGTGTTTTATCAACGTAAAGAAGTTGATGAGGTAAATCATTTCCTTGGTCGTAACAAGATCCAGTGAAATAACTTGATTGGTGTGATCGAACGTCTTGCTATTGCTTGCTGCATAACCAATAAAGGAGATCAATATTGCGATCCGTTATAAGTTTTTAGAACAATAAGGGCTGGTGTAATTAAGACAAGTGTGGAGCAACCTTCAATATTGAAAAAGGAAGATGAACCGCCTGTGTGGAGCGGCAGGCATGGTGGTTTGGGGCTAGATACCCCCTAGCTACCCAATTGTGTTTCTATTGCACCTCAGCCTTTAAAATGCTTCTTTGACCAACTTTGTAAAGGCCTTTAACACTTTTATCAACTGTAGCAACGCGTACAGCAAAGCCTTTATTAATAACATAGTCCTTAAGCTGATTTTCATCGGAAATTTCTAAGCCAACTTGTTTCGTGTTCCCCCCTTTACCACCTTCTGAAATTCTAAAAGCAAGGTTACCTGTTTCTCTATTTTTAACACGAATCGGATATAGTTTGTGTCCATCTTTGTGGGCAAGGTAAAACTTATAAGAGAATAACTCTGAACTCATTTTAGTCTCCATACTTTCAATGAAACATAACGTTTCAATAAGCGCTGAGTAATTGTAGGCTTCACTGTGTGGTGAAACGGAACGAGCCAACTGTTACGAAACGACTTTATTGCCTTAGTTATGCATGCCAATTTATTGCCAAGAACGCATTTTTACTGACTTTTGAACTCGCTCAGTATAATTGAAAGGTTGCCGCCAATTATTCGGGTATTTTTCAGGCCGTTCTGGAGCTGATTCGTTTTTTGGGTGCCAGCCATACAGTTCAAAAGCTCTATACTTCAGTATTGCGCTGATTGAATCACTATGATCACTTAGACTAGCTAACGCTCTTGGAATTAAAACTAAATTTGCGATGGTAGTATGATCCAAAGGGTCATAACATGTTGATGGCCAAATATGGCATGTCTCAAATCCCACTAATTTACTTTTTGGCACCCCAATAGCAGCTTTAAGGTATGTATTCGCAAGCGTATTATCATCTAACAATATTTCATTCACTTCTGTACGCCTTTTTTCACCAGAACGAGCTCGCCTTACATTGGGTCTCCATGCTCCGGAACCATTTTGACTTACTAAATATTTATGTACTTCTGGCGCAGCCCACAGCGCTGTAGCTGCGACTAAAGGGCCTAGGTCTATCTGCGTATCATTTAGTGCATTTTCAAGAAGCTCTTTTGCGTCAAATTTCCCCATTGAAATTCCTTAATTATTCGGTGGTCGTTGTTATTAAAATTATTAACCAGCTTTAGTAAACAACACCCAAGTAGGATGATGCACAACCTTGGCAATAGCCACCAGAGTACATGTGCCCTTGCACGTGGTACTCATTGCATTTACTGCATTTGCCGAAGTATCTAGTATTATTACGTACTAATAATATTTCTTTATCTAGTTCGGTTAATCCAATGCTTGAATCTAACGTCTTTATTGTTTTCCATTCAGAAAATGGAGCATGAGGACCATGCCAACTTATTCGACAAACTTGCAGTACTAATTTTTTATTCCCTCTTTTGAGGCGTAAATAATTTTTAAAATTTTCGGTCATAAATAGTCCAATAGTGGCTAAAATTAGCGAGGAAGGAGCAAAAACCAATTATTTTTTCTTTTGAATGAATTAGCCCTCATATTTAAGGCGAATGACGATCCCTTTAATCATTTTTAATGCGTAAATTTCGCAGTGTGGGTAATTTGAAGCTACCAACGTAAGTATCTGTGTTTTCTCCTCTGCATCTGTTTTGAGACCAAAAGTAATTGATTCCAGTTCTAGAGGATAGAATTTAAAGTCTGAATATGGTTTATCATCAACAACCGGGGTTTTGTAAATAACCCTCCATTCTTTTTCATACTTCCAATCTTCTGATTTTGTGCAATAGATAGCTAACCTAGTTTCTTTATTTTGCACTCTAGTTGGACCGTATAAATAGAAATCTACTGCGCTACCAATTATTGGAGTGTCATCAGAGTATCTAACCTTTTCAGCTTCAGCAAATGGCGTAGATAGCTCATCTATGTGTTGGAAACCCAGCATACACCCTTTATAACTGTCACCATAATGCGCCCACATTAAGGTATTCATATCGTTTTCCGTTAAACAAAAACACCTAAGTGAGCCATCATTATTTAGCTCTGTGCTTTGCCTAAAAATATCCTCCATATTCTGTTCACTTTGAGGGATGACGCTATCAATCGAAGACAAAGCTGAAGCAGAGGGGGTGCCTTGATTTTTCAATTTCCGTAACAAAGCAACGAGCATCTGCGTCCATGGTGAATAAACCGAAAGATCTTCGACCACGTCCGAATATGCAATTTCAACAAGCTTTTGTGAGTAAATAGGTCGTGCTTCCACAAAGTTAGGAAATAACATCGGCATTCTCTGTAGTTCACTAACATCATTGAACTTACTAATGGGTGACCTAATAGCATGAATTAACGCAGCAAGGTTGGTATTGTAGGGCTGACGTAGCCACTTATCGATGCGGTACATCTCTTTAATGGTACGTTCCATACATAAGCGAGCGTAAAAACAAGCTGAACGCGGATCGCTATAGACTAACTTCTCGCCTTGTGCTGCCGTTTCAGCAATATCTAACCAATCAGGGATCACTTTGAACAAATAAGAAGTTAGACATTTAAGAGTCCTTACTTGTATAGGCTTGGCGCTTGGTGGTCGGTGTTTGTGGAAAGGCTAGGCTTAGCGTCTTATTTTCAACCATCGGTTTAAGATATTTTTGACGTATATTTTGGCTGGTCCGATTAAGCAATTTAGCTAGCTGAGCAATCTCAATATAATGATCTGTGCACAATTCAATAATAATTTGGATCATTTGCTCTTTAGATAAACGCTGCTTGTCTATTGTTGGTTTTACAATCTCTTGTAATTGAAAAAGTAACGCGGCATCTAATTTTTCAAGATCGTCGATAATGGGCTTTATCAAAAACTCAGTCACTAAACGACCTTGTTTATCTCGGTTACTGTTATGCGTTATGATTGGCTCATTATGCGTTATGATCGGTTCATTAGGCGTTATGATCGACTCGCTATGCGTTATGTTCGACGCAATGGATGTTAACGCATTGGCGAACACTTGATCAGGTGTTGCCACATGGATTCCCGGTAATGTATAGAATTTGTGTTTACTTTCACCCACTGGCGTTAAAAAACCTTTCTGCACTAAGCGCGGTAATGCCAAGGTCACGTCTCTTGCATGCTCAGTCGTCAATTCACAGGCGCGTTCATGGTTGATCCAGTTTTCAATGGCGGCAGTTACCACGATATTAGTTTCTAGTTCATTCAATTGATAAAATTTATCGCCAAATATCTTATGCAATAACTCTCTCGTTTCTTTTGGAATTAAGCTGGCGGTATTTAATTCTAAAATCGTTTGTGCAGGATCCGATTTTTCTTGAAGTTTGGGTGTGCGCCAATTGACAGAGCTCCAGCCACTAAATATTTTTGGTATCCCAGAGCCTGCGCGCTCACTTAAACCAATCAGTAAAAACATACTTTGCAGTGTCTGGTTACGGCAATCGCTCACACTTAAACCGCTGGTGCCACCAGCAATAACATCTTCTAGAGGGATACGCATCAGACCAGGGTTACGAAAACCAAACAGATCAGGTCGTTTAACCACTAATATAGGTACTCTTTCTGAAAAATCAGCATGAACAAGACAGTTAATTAAAGCCTCCCGTAAAGCGATATGGACGGGAGTATCACTTTTACGCTGGCCATCTTCAAGGTTA
Source organism: Psychromonas sp. (assembly GCA_047629075.1). Lineage (GTDB taxonomy): Bacteria > Pseudomonadota > Gammaproteobacteria > Enterobacterales > Psychromonadaceae > Psychromonas. The sequence continues at coordinate 14,096 of JBLHWW010000038.1, forward strand.
AAGGGGACTTTTAAATCCGCGGTCAGTTTTTGATAAACTTTACGGTAAAAATCAAATAAGTTGCCTGACCATGTGCCATCGTAATAAACACGATCAATCCAGCGTTGTTCTGTTTTGGCCTCGGGTCTTTCTTGATAATCAACAAAATAGTTCGGCCTTGTTGCGGTAATTGCGTCCCAAGTACCAAACATTAAAATACCCGCAACAGTGATCCCCTGTTTTCCTGTCTCTCGGTCTTTTCTCCAGCCGCCAATTTGCTTAAAGAAATCGAATAAATCTTTTTCTAAAAAGGTATGATTTGGCTTATGCGCGGCCAACAGGTTTCGATAGGCTTTTAGACTATCAATATTAATATCTTCAACAAAGTGATAGTGTTCAGATAAGACTTCATTGTCACGAATATCATGGATCTGCTCGGCAAGCATGATCTTTACAATTTCATCATCACACCGGCGATCACCTTCATGTAATCGCCTGAATGTATTGCCATTAAAAGGCGTGTTGCTTAAATGAACTGGTTTTTGTTTCCGAGTAGCAGGACGAATATGAATAGCAAGAACCTTTTTACCTTGCAACTCAATTTCTTGAATATCATCATCAGAGATCAGATTAACACTGACTTTTTTTCTATTATTCAGCTCATTGAACAGCTCGGTTTTCACCTTTTCAATATCGGTTATGCCAACAGGAATAAACTCTCGGTTTTGCTCTTTTACACCAAGGATCACCCAACCGCCACGACCATTTGCCATTGCCGAATAAGAGGGCCAAAAATCTTTTGGTAATTGACCTCTACCATCTTTTCCACCGGCAAGTTTGAATTCAACCTCAACGGATTCAACAAGGGTTTGTAAATCAATAATATCGCTAATAGTTAAATTCATTGTGGTGTCCACTGACTCATATTTGTTTTATGATTGTTTGAGATCACCTACCTTACTAAAATTAAACTCACCTTTAAATGCTTTTTGTAACAAGGTGTTGAATAGGTCTGTATTTAAAGGGATGTGTGCGAAAGTATTTTCTTTTAATTTGAATATTTCCTTAATAGCAGAATCAAATTTAAGCTGTTCGCTCATTTTGGGAACTGGAATTACAATTGTTTTTATATCCTTTCCTGTTATTGTTTTTTAGCCGTTTGGGTTATATATCGCTCTATACGACGCTGTTCCATATTATAGGTTAAGAAGTAATACAAAAATATAGGTGTTACCAGTATTTGGTCGGCTCGAAAAGAATAGGGTCAGGTCTGAATGGCACTGCATTAAGGGATAACGCCTATGTTTTCGGGGCTTTCAATGAGAGACCTGACCCTAATAGCAATTTGGGCTTATAACGCTAAGTTAAACGGCACCCAGCGAATCGTTTTTTGCGCCCGGTATTGTTATGGCTTGGGCCAGACGCCCACTAAGAGCAATACCAAGCCTGTTACAAACAAAACGCCTGAGCTTATTTGAAGCCACTTGTGCATACCATTCACTATTAAAAACTGCTTATCCCGAACATACTTAAATGCGAAGTCTGTGACTTCACCGTCTTGAAACTTTGAGCTTGCATCCTGAAACCGGTAACGATCACGTGAGGAATTATATGCTGAGACAAACTTTAGGAAAAACAGAAGTACAATACCAAGAATAAATGCTGTCGCTGAAAAGGCCTGCCAGTTTGTGATCATATCTTTTGTTTGAAGATAACCTAGTAGCAGAGTTGCTGCTGTGGAATTTACCACCCAGAGATGTTTTTCAAGATCCACAATAGTTTCTGACTCCATTCTTCTGGAGTTATCCCAGTAGTCTTGGATCATCGCATCAATCTTCTCGATGTTTCCTGAGCTTTTATACCAGTCTATGTCTTTGTCGTTTAGATTAATCATAATTACATGTGGCCATAACGAGGCTGTAGAATTACTCTTTCAGCCAAATTCCATTAAAAAAAGAGCTCCTGTAACGCATTCCAAGCTATTTAAAGTGCTTGGGTGATCCGTTTACAGCGTCCAAATACGTTTTGAAGTTAAAAAAAGAGTTATTCTACAACCTCAACGTCTTAATAACTGGCAAAGTACGGTTGGCTAAACTCGAGCGTAGCTAAATAGCCAGCTGTATTTTGTCCAGTTGATTAACTTTTTATACCTCTGTTATGGTTTCTTAGGTGGTGTGCCTTGAGGTTTTGCTTGATTCTGAGGTGGTTGATAACCTGCTTGATCATTACGAGGCGGTTGATAACCATTATTTTTAGGTTGGTAACCATCATTGAATGGAACTTGTTTACCTGATTCATTCTTGCTCATTTTCACTATCTCCATTGTCATAAATAAAAAATTCTATTGTTTTAATTTGAGATGAGGCTATCAAAATTCCAGCAGTGCCTCCTCTTGGCTTATCGAAACTATCATCGTCAGCTAAATGCCAGCATTCTTCGAGGTATATTTGTTCAGCTGCTGGGTAGCTAGATGAAAATGAATCGCTCGCATATTTTCCAGCAATACGTTTATCATCATTAAGTTCAACAATAACCCAGTACCATTGCCTTTGTTGAAAGACATAATCCCATGGTCTTTTGATTGGGTGAGGAGTATTCCTTTGTACTATATCTAAGCGCCTTAGCCAGCTAAATAATAAAGTAAGTAAGGCAGGAAAAATAACCAGTGAAAAAACACTAATGAACCATATTGCTACTAATGATTCCAACATATCAGGCTTTAATAAGTAATAAAGCGGAATACCTAAGAATGCATAATTCATACAACTGTATGCAATGGCTTCAATTATTCTTTTTGAAGAGTCTTTATCATCATTAGGATGTATCAATTCATAGGATTTTATTGAAACAAATCCTGGAATTATAAATGCGATAAATAAAATTAGTTTATCTACTTCCCAAATGTTCAAAGATAACTCCTGATAGGTATAACGCCGCGCTAAGCGGACTAAAATAGTGGGTTGAAATTTGTAGCGAAGCGAAACGTAACCCACTGTTTTAGTTTCGTTTAAGTGCCTTGTTAGCTCACGTTTTCTAGAGCCTGCATGAAGCTTTCATTGTTCGACCAATAATCTCTATTTTCTAGAGTCCAGCAAATATGCGCAGATAAACCATCTAAATCTGAAAATAAATTTAGTTTATTTATTCCATAATGATTTAATTCAAAAAGTAACTTTTTGCGATAAGATTTATCAATTACGATTTTTTCAAGCTTTCCTTTGTCAATTGCATCTTCCATCGCAATTTCTGGTTGCCCATGAACTGTAAATAAACCACTTTGTCGACTAATCCTAGGAACAATTGCACTAGGCTTTATTAACGCAACATTGTCATATTCCGTAGGTGTTGTATTTTCAAGAATTAAGTGAAACTGTGGAAGGTAGCAATAAATAACTGCATCTTCGATTGACTCATAGACACTCGCAAAATATGCGGCTACTAATGGGTTGTAAGTCCAATCCATTAAACGCGTTGGTAAACCATGATGCTGGGCAATTGCCAGCCAATCCCAATCGTTATTGGGCTTCTCCCCAGTAATGAACTCAACTGCTCTTCTTTTCCAAGATTAGAAATATTCTAAGTCATTTCTGTTTGAGTAGGGCTTTCGACCAGCTTTAGGCTTTAGCTCCCAAGAAGTTTCACCATGACCACGGAATACCCAGCGATTATCATTTCGATATTTATCGAATGCCTTATGAAACTCTTCAAATGATTTAATTCTTACTTCGTTCATAATACTCCAGTGAGCTAACGCCTTGCTCACCGGCGAGTATGTTGGTGCTGTTTTTGCCGCTTTTGGTTTTGAGCAAAAACCACTACAACTATATCGAGTCCATGTGCAGCAACTTATGACTCAATTCCCATCTTTATAGTTTCATAAACACCTTGAAGTATAGCCTTGGCACAACCAGAGTAATGACGACCATCAGACTCTTCTGTTACTTCAAAGTACTCATAAAATTCAAGACCTTCACCAATGTAAACAGGTGGGAAATTGTAACTTTCAGCATAATCATTGAATTGATCTAAAGTTATATCAACCATTATTCCCTCCACTTCAAGCCAAACATGAGTCCGAATATCAGGATGTGCTGAAAAATGGTCACCACGATATAGTTTAGGAATAACTCCAAACTCATCAAAAATTAGTGTAGCTAGAACTTGTGCGGAATCGTCACAGCAACCTCCTGGAAAATCTGTTGCACCTAATGATGAATTTGAATCAAACTCAAATCGATGAGTTTTGTCCAAGAATTGCCTTACTTTTTCGCAAAATAAATATAAGCCTTTTTTATTCACGCAGCCTCCTGAATCATAATGCCTACATCATCGGATTTCCAAAACACAAAAAAACGGTGCTTTTGACAACCCGCTGGATGTACTTGTTAGCTTTTGTTAATTGATTGCTTTGCATTTAACTGCCATGAATGAATATCAGGTTCACATTGCATCAGCTTAATATCTTTATTACCCCATGATGCTAAAACATCTTTAAGCTCTTTATCACTCAATGCTTTCTTTTTAGATACATTTTTGTATATATGGCGACCTAAATATATCTCTTTTATTGACGATTCAGGAATATCAAAGCAATACAATGGACGCCCTGCCACAGTAATCTTATTCCATTCATTATGACGTCCTTCGCTCGTGTGGTAGCCAAAGGGCAATTCTGATATATTTTTTACAACCCTGACTTCTTCTTCGTACCCCCACTCTATAGATTTATATAGGAAAGCACATTTAACCAAATTGTAGGTGTCAGAGTTAAACCGAATATCACTTCCAATACTCATAAGCTCACTTTCACTAATTATTGGTAAATTATGATGTGGCTTCGTTGCAGAATAAATAACTTCTCCATGCTGACTAGGTATCACCGAAGATTTTAAGTTAGATAGATCCGCTAGTTCAACATCAATGCCTATTACAACCCCTTGATGCTCGTCTCCGTAGTGGGCCCACATTAAAGGGTTAAGCGGTTGCCTTGTTAGTGACAAAACACCATATTTTCTTGAAAACCTATTCTTACATGCATTAGTAGCGAGATTAGCTGTTATTTTCGAATCATCGCAATCAGTAAAGCCAAATGCGGTACATTCAAAGGGATCATTTAGGTCTTCAAGACATGAGAATCCAATTGACTGGTTATTAATAACTAATCTCGCGGCCTGGAATGACATGTATTTATAGAGTATCAACTGGAATCCTTAGAGAGCTAACAGTGTATTAGTCTGCATTCTTACTAATACACATTTAAAATTTTATTTTTGATATGAATTATATAATAACAGACTTATAAAACAGTTAGATAGATCAAACTCATGATTGTAAATTGATATTTTATGTTGGGGAGATGACGCGTTTGCATTTATAGAGACCTCTACAAACGCAAACCAAAAAAAATTAACTGATTATTTTCAACAAGTTAATGCATTAAGAATGTGAAAATTATGCACCAAGAAAAAAAGAATAGGGTCAGATATTGAATTTTTTATGCTAATTATGTAATCGTGGTGAAGATGGTAAGTTTGCCAAAGTACCGACTATAGAGCTATTAAAGCGCCTCCATAAGCGGAATGAATATTTAATTAACAGTCATTTACCACTACGAGAAACATTAATTCAATAAACAGGTAGGAATGAGCTTCAGAGGAGAACATTCTTACAGCAGCAGTATTCAGCAGCTAAACAGCTTGCTATTCACGAATGGCAACCTGAGATTAGAGGGATGATTACTTTCTAATGACGATTCAATTTGTTGATCAGCTAGAAGATGGTGCTTTAATTCTTGATGCTGGATGTGGTTCAGGCCGGGATAGTAAAGCCTTCCTTGATATGAATTTTTCTGTTGAAGCTATAGACGTTTCAAGCTAGATGGTCTGGTTAGCTAGCAAACTAACTGGGCTAAATGTCCAGCTAAAACGCTTCGACGAAATTATAGATAACAACAAGTACAACGGGCACATTAGTTCTGAAAGAGCGTTTTGAGCTTAATTTGCGACTGTTTGACTTTACGCCAAATGGCCTTCCTCCCCTGAATTAATCCATTGCACTTGGAAGTTTCCTTACTAAACAGAAAATGTACTAAAATACTTTTACCTCCTAAGGGTGTGGAGGCAACAAAGATACTTCCGATAGCATAACGACAAACATTTTAGTAGCAGGAACTTCCTTATCTTAACCCTGACTTCATATCAAGTTACAACTAGTTACGCCGACATTCTGGGCATGAAATACCCTGAAAGCGCTCCACAATCCTTTGGGTAAACTCGTGGCCATGCTCGCAGACCCACCAAACCCGTTTACCTGATTGTTTTGTCACACTCGTAGGTGTTAAATCTTTGTTCTTGCTAGGATGCCATTGCGCGGCCAAATCTGGTCTTAATACAGCTAAGCTATTATCAGGTGCGACCCTTTTACCAGCACAATATGGACATCCCATTTTCGCACATGTTTTTTTCTTGATTTCCATCTGATGGTCGTGATGAGGGCTTTGTTCACATCGCCACCAGAAAGTTTTTGCCGACCCATAGGTAAAGTCTTCAGGATTTTTATCCCCGTTTTTTATTGGATGCCACAATGCCGCTATTGAAGGATATTTTGCCGCGAGATTATTGTCTTTTCCTACCCTTTTTCCGGCGCAATATGGGCAGCCTTGCCCACTTGTCCTTTTGGCCACCGACATTGGGTAATTATGATCTTCGTTGCAATGCCACCAAACTTTCTTCATTGATTTTTTTGAGACATCAGTTGGTAGCAAGTCACCGTTTTTTGACGTATGCCATGATTGTGCAATCTCTGGGTAGCACGTCAATAAACTATTTTGGTGTTGCTCGCATGTCGGGCATTTTGAATGCTTATTCCATACCGCAATGCTCTTTTTCCAAGTGTGTCCTTCATTACAGTGCCAAAGAATGTTCTTGTGGCTTGTTGGATAAAACATTTCTGGTACAAGGGGATAGTTGGCTTCGTAATCCCAAACTTTAGTGACATCAGGTCGGTCTGAAAGTAAGGAGTACCCCTTTGGAGGAGCAGGAAGTGCACTTAGAATTTTTCTGTATTCTGAGTCAGCTGCAAACGTGCTTGATTGTTTATAGTCGTAAAATTCACTTCTGACTTTAGGGTCTTCGCTCAAATCATCCACCTTTCCTAGAAGAGAAAGCAATGTCTGCATGTGGTGATCACTGTGGTTATAGCAAATATCATGAATGGTTAGCGGCGGCAATCGTGATTCTCTTAAACGTATGACCTCGTAACCCAATGAATTAAATCGTAGTGTCTTTTTATTGTCAGCATCAATTTTACCTTTGTGCCAATATTGCCCATCTACTTCTATTACGATTTTGTATGTCGGGAGCAGAATATCGGCTTCCATTGAATCAATTTTCTCGCGCCAGCTGACATGAGTGAACAGCGCTTTTAGCTCACAGTAAATACGTATCTCTAAACGACTGGTTTGATTACTGCATTTTGGGCAACCATTTCCCCCAATCCGAGACTTGGCGGTGGTTTGCCATGTATGCCCGAAAGAGCACAACCACCAATATTTTTTATGTCCGCCAGAAATGACATCGTGAGGGGTAAGCGGTGCATTTTTTGTAGGATGCCAGCTATCTGCGATATCCGGGTATTTTGCAGCCAGAGAGTTGAGAGGTGTAAGGACTCTATTTTGACAAATGGTGCAACCACTTTGACCCGAGGTTTTGTTCACAACAGGAGCTTGATATACGTGAGAATCTTCCTTTTCACATTGCCAATAGAATTTCTTGTTTGTACCCCATGTCACATCATCTGGGGTGATGGGCGCATTTTTCTGGCTGTGCCACGTGGCAGCTATTTCGGGGTATTGCGTGGCCAGTGAATTTGTCTCGTCTACCTTTTTCCCATCACAATAAGGGCATCCCGAATTGACACCAGTGCGATCAGCAACTCTTGCCTGATATACATGTGAGTCAATCTTCGGACACTGCCACCATAGCTTTTTACCAGATGATGGTGTTATTTCATCAGCTTTGACACCGATATTTTTAGCAAGGTAAAGTTGGGATGCGATTGTCGGATGACAATCTGCCAGATTGTTGTCTGGTGATGCTAATCTCCCTGAGCAATATGGACAACCACTTCCATTAGTCCGATGTTTTATACTGCTTTTCCATACATGCGTAGTTTTTTTAGAGCACCTCCACCACAGTTTTCTGTTGGAGCCTGCTGAAAAATGATCGAGGAACAACTCAAAATTAAGTTCTTGACAAAATTCACTTGCCAATATTGGAAAGTTTTTTGATAGAGATTGGGATGACATAATAATTCTATAACCTGTATTGTGTAATTCGTCAGATAAGGCTCTTTATAGATTTGAAGCAATGTTTAAAAAGGTAAATAAGCTGTTTTAATCAATTAGCCTTAGGTAGGGCTGCGATCAAATCCCTGATTTTTATTAAAAACAATCCTAACACCTTGAATTGCATATTTTCCTCGTACGTTTGCGGCCAACCACTGTTCACTCTCTTTGCAATGATGCCATTCTGCTGCTTAGAATAATGGGATACAATGAAACAAGTCTGTATTCGATATGAACGCTAAACTCAAATTTGCTCCGATTTATCGCCTGCTGTAAACGCGCACGCGTCATCTCGTGTTTTTAGCCTTTTGGGAAAATTGATCGTTCTTTTTGCTGGCTGGCACCATTTAATTAATAGATGCTAACATATTGATTTTGTTTTAATTTTGGTGGTTAAGTTGATCAATAAAGCGATCAGTCAGTCGATCAGTGTTTAGATTGTGATCAACTTTATTACTGATCAGAAAAGCCACCTTTTTACGTAATATTTACATTAAAATTCAATTGGTTAGAGAATATTGGTTGATCACTTTTTTGATATTTCTATCTAAGACTAATCGATCAGTCTTTTTTAGGTTTTTTAACTGAAAATGCAGATAAATGGGTGTTTATCGGGCGTTAACTGACTTCTGCCAAAACTTTTTGCATCTTTCTCAAAATATTTTTTTATTTTTTGGCCGGGTTACTTATTACTATTCAGCTATCAACCTGGGGCAATATAAGCTTCTACCCTCGCACGGATAATTGCACTTTCTCATTGTCTGTACAGCAAGTCCCTACAATCGTTGAAAGGCTGTTATTGTCAGCACAATTCCAAAGAACAGGCTTTGCTGGTGGCTTACACAAAACTATCCGCAAAAATTCGTCCTTCCATTTCACCATCTTCAATTGTTAAATCAATCGGCTCTTGTCCAGCCGTATAATACCTGTGTTGGTTTGAGTACAAGTAGCCCTGCTCAATATTCGTCTGTTGTGTTAAAAACGCGGCACAGACGGTCAAGGCGTCGTTACTGTAGGAAAACAACTCATTTAACTCCGTATCATATTGCTCACCGAAATTATTCGAATTTATTGTTAAGATCATGCGTTTTAACGGCCACCAAAAGCCACCAAATGAGCGGTATAGCTTTTTATTAACTTTTAGTGAGGCTATAACGCCAGTCACATAGCGCTTTGCAAATTCTGCATTGTTAGTGTCTCCACGATTATCCTCTAAAAATTTAGCTATTAAGGTTACGTCAGGTTTCTTTATATTCATCACTCCCGCCCGTTAAATCATATAAGTGTTTGATTAAATAGTGATTCGCACTGCGAATTGTCTGTGGTTTCATTTAAAGCAGAAGCTTCTAATACTCTACTTTTGGTCATTTTCAATTATCGGATTGCAAAATGCTATTACCATGAAAACTTACCT
>JBLHWW010000039.1:0-23431 GCA_047629075.1 Psychromonas sp.
GAGCGTAGGCCCTGTAGTTATTCTACATAAGCAGGCGATAACGTAGTCGATCGCATGCACAAATGCTGCCCTGCGGGTTCATCTAAAAGCGTCCTGCGCTGCGTTATCCGTCGTTTACATAGAATAAATATGTGAACGACGCATGCCTTGCTCAGAACACTTTTAGATTGAACGAAATTCGTACTCCAAAGGTCAACAGACCCTAGCGTAAGTTATGCAATGACCTTATTAAATATGGACGACTGTCCTTCGTAAAAATAATTTAGCGGCTTTTATATTAAGGAGTGTTGTTTTGCACCACTGCCAAAGAAAATCTCCAAGTTCAATATATTGACATTCATCCAATACAAAAGGGCGCACCGCACCCCAGATAACAATAATATGCTTAAAAAGTGACCCAGATCGTATTACCCGCTTTTTATATTGACATTTTATGATTAAAAAATGAATATACACAAAACAAATGTTCTTTGTATAATCATATGCTCAACCTCTCAGCAGATGGCTGCATAACAATAAATTGCTATTATTGCAGTAAATCCTATTGAATGTAGTTCAAGCACAATATTAAGGCAGAATAAAATGAGCAATAAATTAGATCAACTTCGTAAATTCACAACCGTAGTCGCCGATACCGGTGATGTTGAAGAAATAGCTAAATACCAGCCAGAGGATGCAACAACTAACCCATCTTTAATCTTAAAAGCGGCACAATTAGCAGATTATAAATACCTTATTGATTCATCGATTGCTTACGCAAAATCCAAGAGTGCAGATAAAGCGCAACAGATTGTTGATACCTGCGACATGCTGGCGGTTAATATTGGTAAAGAAATCCTTAAAATAGTGCCTGGACGTATCTCTACGGAAGTTGATGCGCGTTTATCCTATGATACTGAAAAAAGCGTTATTAAAGCACGCCAGTTAATTAAAATGTATAACGATGCAGGCATAAAAAATGACCGAATCTTAATCAAACTAGCTTCCACTTGGGAAGGTATCCGTGCCGGTGAAATCCTTGAAAAAGAAGGGATTAACTGTAATCTGACACTTTTATTCTCTTTCGCTCAGGCGCGCGCATGTGCAGAAGCTGAGGTTTTCCTTATCTCTCCCTTTGTAGGCCGTATTATGGATTGGTATAAAGCCAAAGAAGGAAAAAGTTTTGCAGGCGTTGAAGATCCCGGTGTTATCTCTGTTTCTACTATTTACAACTACTACAAAGAGCATGGCTATAAGACGGTTGTGATGGGTGCAAGCTTTCGAAATTTAGATGAAATCCTGGAGTTAGCAGGTTGTGATCGCCTCACAATAAGCCCGCAGTTGTTACAGGAACTAAAAGATAGCAGCGGTGATGTTATTGAAAAACTGACGGAAAATGTATTACTCAAAGCCTGCCCAGAAAAAATGGCTCATTCTGATTTTCTGTGGCAGCACAATCAAGATCCGATGGCCGTTGAAAAGTTAGCTGAGGGTATTCGAAATTTTGCGGTTGATCAGGGTAAACTTGAGACAATGATTGCAGATCTTCTATAACAGTTTTAATCATAAAGCGGCTAATAAGTCGCTTTTTTTTGCTTTAAATTAAGAGTAAACAGGTGCCAATATGCAACGAAAAATGTTAGCCAACGCGATCCGTGCGTTAAGTATGGATGCGGTACAGAAAGCCAACTCAGGTCACCCCGGTGCGCCAATGGGGATGGCAGATATCGCAGAAGTATTATGGAGAGATCATCTAAACCATAATCCCGGCAATCCCAACTGGGCAGATCGAGACCGTTTTATACTGTCCAATGGACATGGTTCAATGCTCCTTTACTCGCTGTTGCACCTGACGGGTTATGAGCTTTCAATTAATGACTTAAAAAACTTTCGTCAACTGCATTCCAAAACACCGGGTCATCCTGAATATGGTTATGCTCCAGGTATTGAAACCACTACAGGTCCACTGGGGCAAGGTGTTGCCAATGCGGTTGGTATGGCCATTGCTGAAAAAGCCATGGCGGATCAGTTTAACCGTGATGGTCATAGTATTGTTGATCATTTTACTTACGCTTTTATGGGTGACGGCTGCATGATGGAAGGTATTTCTCATGAAGCTTGTTCACTTGCAGGTACCCTAGGACTGGGTAAATTAGTCGTTTTCTGGGATGACAATGGTATCTCAATTGATGGCAACGTTGAGGGCTGGTTTACCGATGACACTCCCGCACGTTTTGCCACTTATGGCTGGCACGTCATTCCTGCCGTCGACGGTCATAATAGTGACGCAATTAACGCAGCAATTAATGCAGCAAAGGCAGAGCCAAATAAACCAACGTTAATTTGTACCAAAACAACGATTGGTTTTGGAGCCCCGAACAAAGGTGGAACGCACGATTGTCATGGAGCCCCCCTCGGCACAGATGAAATAGCGGCTGCCCGTGAATTTTTAGGGTGGGATCATCCCCCTTTTGAGATTCCAACCAATATTCAAGAGCAATGGGACGGCAAACAGGCAGGCGCGGCTAAAGAATTGGCTTGGAAAGAAAAGTTCATGGCCTATTCGCGAGCTTACCCTGAGTTAGCTGCTGAATTTAAACGCCGCACAGCGGGAGAGTTACCGCAAAACTGGGAAGCTGAAACCAATAAAATCATTGCTGATTTACAGGCGAATCCTGCCAATATCGCATCGCGTAAAGCGTCACAAAATGCACTGGAAGCCTTTGGAAAATTAATACCTGAATTTATGGGCGGCTCGGCTGATCTCGCTCCTTCTAACCTCACTATCTGGTCTGGATCTAAAGCTATTCAGGCGGGTGATTTCAGTGGAAATTATATTCATTATGGTGTGCGTGAATTTGCCATGACCGCGATTATCAACGGTATTACATTACATGGCGGTTTTATACCCTACGGGGCAACCTTTCTGATGTTTATGGAGTATGCACGTAATGCAATGCGCATGGCGGCATTGATGAAAATTCAGAATATTCAGGTTTATACCCATGATTCAATTGGTCTAGGTGAAGACGGTCCTACCCACCAGCCCGTTGAGCAAATTGCATCATTACGATTAACCCCTAATATGAGCACCTGGCGCCCCTGTGACCAAGTAGAATCAGCGGTTGCTTGGAAGCTTGCCATCGAACGTAAAAATGCACCAACAGCGTTAATCTTCTCTCGTCAAAATTTACCCCAGCAAGATCGCAATGCCCAACAGGTGGCTAATATAGCGAAAGGGGGTTATATCCTTAAAAATTGCGCAGGTAAACCTGAGCTTATTCTAATCGCAACAGGATCTGAAGTAAGTTTAGTCACAGAAGCCTATGCGCAACTCACCGCAGAAGGCCGTAACGTACGTGTGATCTCAATGCCGGCAACAGATACTTTTGATAAACAAGATGCGGCTTACCGTGAAGCTGTCTTACCAAAAGATGTCACCGCCCGGATTGCAGTGGAGGCTGGTATTGCTGACTTTTGGTATAAATATGTTGGCTTGGAGGGGCGTATTATCGGCATGACAACCTTTGGAGAATCCGCACCTGCTGAGGCGTTATTTAAAATATTTGGTTTTACGACGGAAAATGTTGTTAACACAGCCAAAGAGTTATTGGCTTAAATTTATTTAAAAAAGTCCCGATGCAGCACTATTTTATAAAAAGAATAACCTAGTGCTGCAACTCACAATAAAAATTCTGGTTTATAACCTTTCCTATTTATAAAATTAAAAAAGTGAGAATATAATGATTTATGCACGCACAGCCTTTTTTGAAGGCGATTTAAACGAAGCACAAAAAAAAGAGTTTGTAGAGTATATGCGTAATACCGTTGCGCCTATTATCCGCACTTTTCCCGGATGTTTGGCACTACAAATTAATGTCCCTTACAAACTTGAACCTGCAGCTCCAAAGCAACTATTATTGATGGTGCAGCACAGCTACAAAGATGCAGATGCATTTACAAAAGCTATTGATTCTGAGCAACGTACTGCAAGCATGAATGCAACCAATGTAATGATCGAAAAATTTGCGGTCAAGGTTTATCATATCGACTTTTATCACGATAGTATTTAAAAACCTGTGCATCTATTTTAACCCGAAGAAATGAACATAAACATATCGGATTTGGTATTAGCAATAGATAAAAATGGAACTAAGCAGCTGCATTTTCATTTATTAAAAATGCAATCAATTAATTAGTAACAATTGGCATCACTAGCTAAAAGTATTCAAGTTAAGCAACCTGCTACTGCAGTGCAAAATCCGCTTCATTTACCATAGTGCATAGTTTTTTTTAGCATTCACAATATTCTCAGACCATTGCTCATTTTGAGACCACATTTCGATCACTAATGGTGAGGCATAATCAATTTCAACCAGGGTTTTAAAGATTACAGGAAAGTCGACTTGCCCTTCTCCAATCACCAAATCTCTAAATTTCTTTTTACAAGAATCAGAAACCCATAATGTATCTTTAAGATGAATTTGAACAATATGATCCTGACTTAATTCTCACTCTGTGCAGACATCATAATTCCAACCACTAATGTTAACCACATCCGGATAATCCATAAAATAAGGCGATGGAATTTCACGCTTAAGCACTTCAAATTTACTTAGGGAGTTTAAGTAAGGCATATCCATTATACTATTTATCTTAAAAGTATGATCTGATAAAAGTCTGTTAAAAACACTGAATACAATTATGCCAAACTTAAATGATACTAATTTTAAATCCCTTACTAAACGAGCTAAAGATCATCGGTTAAAGTTACGATTATTAGCGATTTCTCATTTTAAAGATGGAAAGTCTCGATACCAAATTGTGGACTATTTACAAGTAAGCCGTACAAGTGTTAATAAATGGATCTCGCAATTTTTATCTGGAGGATTAGAAGCCCTATAATCTAAAAAAAGCCCACGCAGACCTTGCCGCTATACAGATGAACAGCAAAAAAATCTATGACTATATCGCTAACTATCAAAAAAATGCGAAAGGTGGCTGGTTGACAGACAAAAGACTACATCATTATATAGAGGAAAGAATGAGCCTTACCTACGATCATAATACTGTCTATAAAATCCTACGAAAATTAGGATTTAGCTGGATCTCATCTCGTTCAAAACATCCAAAATATGATGAAGAAGAAAAAGTTGTGGATTTAAAAAAATAAAAATTAAAACGATCACGAAGATCCCTGCCTAGCAATGGATAGGATTGATATTTAGTTTCAAGATGAAGCACGTATCGGGCAGCAAAATACAACAACAAGAATGTGTGCACCTAAAGGCACTCGCCCTGACGCAATTAAGCAACAGCAATTTGAATATGCACATATTTATGGTGTGGTATGCGCAACTAATGGTAAGACAGAAGTATTGATTACCCCAAATCTGTCTAAAAAAATAATGATAGCAAGACGTTTGATTGAGCAATAGCTGTCTATTGAGATTAAAAACAACGCAGCTAGCGTTAATTTTAACAACTAAGATAGATCAGATATTTATGCGGATTGGTATTAAGTATCATTAAATTACCGCCTTACTCTCCACAACTAAATCCAATAGAACAAGTATGGCGTTGGTTAAGGCAACATCATTTAGCCAACCGATATTTTAGTGGATATGAAGATATCGTTGATAGTATTTCAGATGATTGGAGTGACTTTCGTTCTGTTCAAAAATGGGCTAAAGATATCAGTCATATATCATGGTTAAATCAGGCCATTTATTTAAGCTGAATGGTATTATTTCCACACCCAACATCATAACCAGCCATCTGAATATAACGAATGCCCAGTTTAGAAGCTAATGTAATCGCCTTCGCCATAATAATAAATGCCCCACTCACACAGCTTCATCCATTGAACCAAATGGAAATTTACGATGTGCACTTAAATACCTTGAATGAAGTAGCCTCTGATGCTGTTCGCAGAGGTCTCTTAAAACATAAATTTCACTGTCTGAACAATCTAAACGGGCGCTTCGTTAGTACGTTTCATCAACTAATTTTGCACATGAAATTCAAGTGTATTAATTTTTCCGACCAGAGCCATCTCAAAAATCAAGCAGAAAACATTGCAAAACATCCTGTAGATGTCAATAAAGAAGACAAACTTTCAGAGAGAGTATTTTTAACAATATTTGTAATACTAAGGACTATAAAATATTCGAAAAAACACTGTTCTTGATGCGGACTGCTAGCATCCTAGGGTTCTGGCCCTGACTTATTAAGGTACGAATCTCAACAGACGCCAGCTCGCTTTTTATTAAGATGTCTGCTTAGCAATGAAATAAATTATATCTAACATGAATGCGGCAGAATACCACTTTATTCCTGCCATTTGGTTTCGTCAGTTAAGTTTAACCCTATGAGGGGATTCAGTAAATCAGCTCAGGATTTGGTATATTTTTTCTAGTTACTCCCTGAACTATGCCCCTCATTAATTTGATTTATCCATAAAAAAACCCGGCCAACTGTTAATCAGTTAAACCGGGCTTTAAACTTTTATGGCACATTTAAAACTTGATTGTCATGTCACAAAACAAGCATTGCTCAACTTAATCATTATTCAACCGTAACCGCTTTTGCAAGATTACGCGGTTGATCCACGTCGGTGCCTTTAATTAAGGCAACATGGTAGGAAAGCAGCTGCATTGGCACGGTATAGAAAATGGGTGCAATAATTTCATCTACACTTGGTAAAGTGATGATTTTCATACCCTCAGAACTTTCAAACCCGGCGCTTTCATCTGCAAATACATACAACAAACCACCACGCGCTCGCACTTCTTCAATATTTGATTTAACTTTTTCAAGCAAATCATTGGTCGGTGCAACGACAACAACGGGCATATTCGCATCAACTAGGGCTAATGGGCCATGCTTCAACTCACCTGCAGCATAAGCTTCAGCATGGATGTATGAAATTTCTTTCAATTTAAGCGCAGCTTCCATAGCAATAGGGTAAAACTCTCCTCGGCCTAAGAATAATGTGTGCTCTTTATCTGCAAAATCTTCTGCTAAAGCTTCAATCGGTTTATCAAAGGCTAACGCTTTTTCAATTTGAGCAGGCAGGGAATGCAATGCATGCACAATCTTTGCTTCTTTTTCTTTACTGATAGTGCCCTGCTCTTTACCAATAGCGGTGACCAAAATAAGCATCGCAGCCAGCTGCGTAGTAAATGCTTTAGTGGATGCAACGCCAATCTCAGTACCAGCGCGGGTCATAAAGGCAAGATCCGATTCACGTACCAGTGATGAGCCAGAAACATTACAGATAGACATCGCCGACATGTAACCTTTCTGCTTGGCTAAGCGTAGCGCTGCTAGCGTATCTGCAGTTTCACCCGATTGTGACAGGGTCAGCAACAGGCTATTTGGACGCACCACAAAATCTCGGTAACGGAATTCAGAAGCGATTTCAACATCACAGCTTACGCCAGCAAGGGATTCAAACCAGTAACGGGCAGCCATGCCTGAGTTATAAGAGGTACCACAGGCAATAATCTGTACATGCTCGACATTTTTAAGGATATCTTTTGCGCCAACACCAATACTCTCAACTAATACACTGTCATGACTGATTCGACCTTCCATTGCATTTATTAATGCGCTGGGTTGCTCGAAAATTTCTTTTTGCATAAAGTGTCGGTATTTTCCTTTATCTGCGGCATCCTGCTCAATAGTAGATTCATGAACTTCACGCTCAATCGCCTCGCCATTCAGATCAAAAACATTAATGTCCCGGCGGGTAATTTCAGCAACATCCCCTTCTTCTAAGAAGATAAAACGACGGGTTACATTTAACAAAGCAAGTTGATCCGATGCCAGAAAATTTTCCCCAACTCCTAAGCCAATTACCAGCGGACTCCCTGAACGGGCGACAACTAAACGACTCGGATCACGGCGATCCATGACTACCGTTCCATAGGCACCTTCCAGCTGAGGTAATGTATTTTGCACAGCTTCTAAGAGTGTTTCTGCACTGCGTAATTCCCATTCAACAAGATGGCAAATGACTTCAGTATCGGTTTGTGAAAGAAATTCATAACCACGCCCGCGCAGGGTTTCGCGTAAGCTTTCGTAGTTTTCAATAATACCGTTATGGACTATAACAATATTATCGCCGGAGAGATGAGGATGCGCATTGGCTTCTGAGGGTTCTCCATGTGTTGCCCAGCGTGTATGAGCAATACCGGTTCCACCACTGACAGGATTAGCTGCAACCGCATTGGCTAATTCTTTTACTTTTCCTAAACGACGGGTGCGTTGTAATTGTCCATCAGCATTGATAACAGCAAGGCCTGCTGAATCATAACCGCGATATTCTAGGCGTTGTAACCCTTCTAATAATATTTCAGATACATCTCTTTGTGCTACTGCACCAACGATTCCACACATATAGCTATACTCCAAACAATATTGATAAACAAAAATAAACTGATACGTATTAACAAAAAACGATCACGGCAAAACATGCAAACTATCGTATTTTCATGCATCTTAGTGCATGTTTGATGGTTTTGCATGTTATTTTTAAAAATAAATTCCTTTTTAACTTTAAAACTGCACAAACATGCACAACAATAATAGTTCTAGTTAAGTCCATATAATATAATCAACTCTGCTTATATTGCCCCAACGACTTGAAAATGATGATCTATGGATATAGACGTTATTTGAATCTAAGCAACTATTTATGAACTCACTCTGATTTTATTCTGGGCCGACCTAATGGCCCGATTAAGATGGGCAATAAACAATATAACTATTCTGCTAACACTGATTTATGCCCTTCAGTGGCTTAGACTGCCAGTAATCCTCTGAATCAAAAACCGCTGTGGTTATAATAGTTGGCAAAAACAAAAAGACAGAAACGCAGCAGACGAATACACTTAAAGATGTTTGAATCAGCAGCTAAATACTCACCCAAAAGTTTTCTGATATTAAAGAGCGCTTTTATTGAGTAAACTGCCCAAAAATGCCGGGAAATTTATGTAAGAGTACTTAGTTTCGGTATAGTAAGATCTGCTTTTCTTCGACAAGGAGAAATAGCGTGATTCCAGATGAGCGCGCAGGAATAAAAATTAGCCTCAGATTTCTGGGCGAGCGCAGCAAAAAGGTCAACAGACCCTAATATTTTTTATTTTGGATAAGTGATGTTACGAACTAATTTTATCTTTTTTTTGTTATTAAGTTGGAAACTGTCGACAGTATTAATTTTTCCAGTCATTATCTATTTTCACCTGATCTTGATGAATTTCTATACTGACAGCTTTACTTTTCAGCAATTAGACCAAGGCAGTAATATACACAAAGGGGTCGTGGTTGTGGTTTATATAATCTATCTATTAATTTGGAAAAGTCTTAACAGAAAAGTTAATAATTATCTTAAAAAATTTGAATATTCATAATGTTATTACCTCCTTTGATTCTTCTCGTCAGCAGTGCATCATTAATTTTTATCCTTATTATTGTTGTCTTCTGGGCTTTCTTGCGTTTAAAAAAACAACGGGATCAGTTCTTTGTTGAGCTGCAATTGAGCGCGCAAGAGCTTTTACACAATCAGAATATAAATATTGAAAAATCCCAAAAACTACTTAAGAAGCAAACATTTATTGAGAGTTTACAGCATCAAATCAATAAGCTGACTGTGCGTTTAAGAGAAACAGAAGTTCGTCTGCAGAGCGCCTCTCAACGCCTTGGGGAACAGCAGGAGAATGAACAGAAGCTAAGCAATCAATTTGAATTACTTTCTCAACGTATTTTCAGTGAAAAAGCAGCACAGTTTAAACAACTAAACCAGGACAGTATCAGTCAACTGCTCAATCCTTTAAAAACACAGCTGGATGGTTTTAAACAGCAAGTCACTGACTGTTACGTTAATGAAAGTAAAGAACGTTACAATTTACAAAATGAAATTTCTAACTTGGCCAAACTTAATGAATTAATGCAGCAGGAAACCAATAATCTGACTAATGCATTAAAAGGTGATAATAAGCAGCAGGGTAATTGGGGGGAGATTATTTTACAACGTATTTTAGAGTCGTCCGGATTGCGTGAGGGCCATGAATACAAAACCCAGGTTAGTTTTAAAAATGAGCAGGGGCAGCGTTTACAGCCTGACGTGGTGGTACAATTACCACAAAACAAAAGCATCATTATTGATTCAAAAGTATCCTTAGTCGCCTACGAGCGATTCTTTAATGCCGATGATCCACAAAGCCAAAAAAGCGCATTGCAGGCACATGCTCTTTCTCTTCGTCAGCATATTAAAGGGTTAGGAAAAAAGAATTATCAGAATTTGATTGGCAGCAATAGCCTTGATTACGTTTTATTATTTGTCGCCGTTGAACCCGCTTTTATCACTGCGCTGGAACACGAACCAGAGCTGGTTAAGTTAGCACTGGATAACAATGTACTGCTCGCCAGTCCAACTAACTTAATGATTGCGTTACGTACTATTGAAAACTTATGGCGCTTTGAACAACAGGAGCATAATGGCCGTTTAATTGCTCAGCAAGCCGGTAAGCTATACGATAAATTGCGCTTATTTAGCGAAAACATGTTGGATGTCGGCTCACAATTGAATAAAGCACAAAACAGTTATGATCGGGCACTGAAGCAATTCAGTCAGGGGCGGGGCAATCTTATTCAGCAAGCGGAGCAGTTAAAAGAGATGGGTGTCACTGTCACTAAACCTTTACCTGAAAACTTAGTGGAACGCGCTAATTTAGATAAGCCAGCTTTCCACGCTAAAAACAGCCAAGACTAACGGTGCTGAAAATAAACCTAAAAAAAGACCATACCAGCAAGCTGAGAAGTTAAAAGAAATGACCATTGCAGTCATCACCAAACCTTTAGCTGAAAACTTAGTTGAACACGCTAATTTAGAGAAGCCAGTTTTCAGGCTAAAAATAGCCAGTACGAACGTCACCAGAGATGACGCGAAAACAATATAATAACAATCTGTATCCATGAGCGGGCCGTTAGTATATAAGTAAGCAGAACCGTTAAAATAGATGACTAAGCCTTGAGCTCAAGTACTAGCGGCGCCAAAAATGAGGCAAAAACAAGACCACAACAGTCAATATTTCTAATCGTCCCATTAGCATACCAATGGCTAAAATCCATTTAGCAGGATCCGATAAAGCTGAAAAATTTCCGCTTGGACCTATGCTCGGATCCAGACCAGGCCCGACATTTGAAACAGCGGTAATGGATGCAGAAAAGGCAACCAGCGCAGTTGAGCCAAGCAGTGCTAATAACAAGGTTGAAACTGCAATAGTACCCATATAAGCCAAAATAAAAGCAATTAAAGAGCGTAAAATATCATCGTTTACGGTGCGATTATTATAACGTTGTGGAAAAACGCCACGCGGGTGAATTAATATCATTAACTGACGTTTAAGCATACTCGTGGCAATTTGAAAGCGGAATATTTTTATACCGCCCGAGGTCGAACCGGAACAAGCCCCAGAAAACATCAATCCCCAAAACACCACAATGCTAAAATCGCCCCAGGAAATAAAATCATCAAGCCCAAAACCGGTGGTTGTTATCACGGAGACCACGTTAAACAAACTTAATCGCAAGGCGTTAGCCAGGGAGAATTGATCACTGATAAATAAATAAACGCTTAAACTCAGGGTAAAAAATAATACTACTTTAATAAAGCCTAAGACTTGAGCATCACGGAAAAGAGAGACTAAACTGCGTTGGTTAAAGGCACGTATAAACAATAAAAATGGCAAGCCACCCAAAAACATAAAAATAATAGCATTCCAGTGTGCTGCATGGGAAAAATTACCCATTGAACGATCCGACGTTGAGTACCCACCCGTCGAAATCGTGGTCATCGCATGATTTATTGCATCGAAACTACTCATACCCGCAAGACGGTAGCCAACAAAACAGCACAGGCTTAAAAATATGTAGACCAGCAAAATACCGATCGCAACACTGCGCGTTTTCGATTCCGCTTTGTCTGACCAGTCTGAAGATTCTGTTTGGAAGAGCCGCATCCCGCCAACATTCAAAAAGGGTAAAATAGCCACCCCCATTACAATAAAGCCGACACCCCCTAACCATTGTAAAATCGAACGCCATAACAAAATACTAGGATGCATAGTATCTAAATGAGTGAGCACTGTACTACCCGTGGTGGTGATCCCCGACATGGTTTCAAAAAAAGCATTACTAAAAGTAATATGTTCAATCAGCACAAAAGGTAATGCGGCAAAAACACTGGCTAAAACCCAAACCCCGGTGGTTAATAAGAACATCTCTCTTATACCTAAGCGAGATAACTTTTTTTCTTTCCCCATGAAAATAAAAAGAGCAGACGCCAGATGAGTAATAATAATGGATGACAAAAATTCTATGCCGCCTAAGGTATCATTATAAAAAGCGAAAGCCATGGGGGGATACATAAATATTGCCATCTTTGACAATACCAAACCAGTGATAAAGAACAGGGGACGAGTGGCCATAGTGATAACTTAACTACAAAAAGAACGGACTAGGTTGAAATAATTTTTCGATATCACTAATAAATTTCTTATTCACCAGAAATAAAATAACGTGGTCATCGGTTTCAAGCACGGTATTATCATGGGCAATTAATACTGTCTCATTTCTCACTATCGCACCGATGCTTGTACCTGGCGGTAATTTAAGTTGGCACAACTCTCTGCCGACAACTTTCGAGGTCATGCTGTCACCACGAGCAATAATCTCAATGGCTTCAGCGAGTCCTTCGCGCAAAGAGTAGACGTGCTTCAAATCGGCCTTACGCACATGGGTTAACAGGGAGGAAAGCGTTGCCTGCTGTGGAGAAATAGCGATGTCCAAAATGCCTCCCTGTACCAGGTCAAGATAAGCACTGCGCTGAATCAAGACCATGACTTTCCTGGCCCCCATACGTTTAGCCAGCATCGCTGACATAATGTTGGCTTCATCATCATTGGTAACCGTAATAAAAAGGTCTATTTGATCAATGTGCTCTTCGGTAAGTAGTTCTTGATCCGATGAATCACCACAAAAGACAATAGTATTCGAGAGTGTTTCGGAAAGGTATTCTGCCCGCTTTAAATTTTTTTCAATTAATTTAACGGAACAGTCTTTTTCTAAGCGTTTAGCTAAGCTTTCACCAATATAACCGCCGCCTACAATCATAATGCGTTTGTAAGGTTTTTCAAGCTTTTGCATTTCACTCATAATAGCGCGAATATGTTGACTTGCGGAGATAAAAAACACCTCATCATCGGCTTCAATAATAGTAGTGCCCCGGGGACGAATTGCTTTACCGCGCCTGAAAATAGCAGCGACCCGCGCTTCAGCATTAGGCATATGCTGTTTTAACGTAGAAATAGCATTACCCACCAACGAACCACCATAATAGGCTTTAATCGCCATTAAATTTACTTTACCATTGGCGAAGTTGGCAACCTGTAATGCCCCCGGGTAATCGATCAGCTGAGTAATGTAATCACTTACTAACTTTTCTGGCGCAATCACATGATCTATTGGGAAAGCACCACTGCCAAATAACTCTTTTTCGTATTGAATAAAACTTTGTGAACGAATACGAGCTATTTTTTTAGGGACATTAAAGAGCGTAAAAGCAATTTGACAGGCGACCATATTAACTTCGTCAGAATTGGTCACGGCAATTAACATATCCGCATCTTCCGCTCCAGCCTCAGCAAGTACTACAGGATTTGAAGCACTTCCCTGAACAACGCGTAAATCAAACCTATCTTGTAACTCTTGTAAATTATCGGGCGATAAATCAACCACAGTGATATCGTTATTTTCACCAACGAGGTTCTCTGCCAATGAAGCACCCACCTGCCCTGCGCCTAATATAATAATCTTCATGCGATCTCATTGTCCTTCCGTGATCTAATTGATAATAACCCCCTCTGCAATGGTTGTATTATCGGTATTTGCATGCGCTTTTTAAAGTGTTATTTAATCAGACTTAACTTACAACACAATAATTAAGTGATAGGTGGGTAGCACAGATAACCACAGGCTAAGAAGTGTCATTTATTTTAGCAGTAAATGAACACCCTTGCACAATTGCTTATAAGCAATATTTTTTATAATGACTTTTGCAGTTTTGCATAATAAAAACCATCCATCGCACTCTCATTAGGCAATATCTGCCGTCCTTTATTTTGGATATTTTTTTGGAGATTATCCTGCACAACAATAGGAATTAACGAGGCATCATGCTTACTTTCTAAAAATTCTTGAATTTGTAAATCATTTTCATCAGGCAAAATAGAACAAGTTGCGTAGAGCAGCACACCTCCAGGCTTTAATTTATCCCATAACGCATGCAAAATCTGTTTTTGTAAGGTCACTAAACCTGCAATATCACTGTCACGGCGTAACCAACGGATGTCTGGATGACGGCGAATAACGCCAGTAGCACTGCAGGGTGCATCGCAAAGAATACGATCAAACAGCTCACCATGCCACCAAGTATCAGGTTGTGATGCATCACCGTGAATAACGGTTGCCTTAAGTTTAAGGCGATCTAAATTCTCTTGAACACGTATTAAACGTTGTGCATCTGCATCGACAGCCACCATCTGTTTTATATTTTCCTGCAGCTCCAGAACATGTAGCGTTTTCCCACCAGGTGCTGAACAGGCATCTAAAACCAAATCGCCAGCTTGTGCATCTAAATAATGCGCTGCCAGCTGTGCTGCGCCATCCTGGACTGAAACCCAGCCCTCAGCAAAACCGGGTAATTTGTAAACGTCGGTCGGTTTTTCTAAACGCAGTGCATTGTCATTAAACTCTGAGCTAAAACTAACCAGTCCGGCATCAGTTAACAGGGTCTGGTATTGATCGCGAGTATGATGAAGCGCATTCACCCGTAGCCACATCGGCGCCTGCTGATTATTGTTGTGCATAGTCTCAGCAGCAAGGTCATCACCATAGGCTGCTTGCAAACGTTTTACTAACCAGCTTGGATGACAATAAACCAGCGCCAGTTGTTTATCCGCTTTTTCTACTAAGCTCTCCTGCTCACGTAAAAAATTCCGTAAAACGCCGTTAACCATTCCTTTTAATGCCTGTTTTTTAAGCTCTTTCGCCCCGCTAACTGTTTCTCCAACCGCTGCATGGCTGGGAATTCGGGTATACAGTAACTGGTAAAAACCGACTAAAATAAGGAAGTGCAGATCGCGCTGCTTACCCTTTAGTGCTTTGTCCATCAGAGAGCGGCAGAAAAAATCTAAGCGCGGCAAAGTACGTAAAACGCCATAACAAAGTACCTGTAATAATGCTTTATCCTTAGGAGAAAGATCTTGTTGAGCAGGTGGTAAGACATTGGACAATGATTGTCCCTGCTCTACCACTTGATTTAAAATTTTGGCTGCTAATGCTCTTACATTCATCTAATTAACCTTGCTGTAGTAAAGTACCCTGCGCAAACAATTCACGACGAGAATTTAAAATATCTTGTACTGGCAGTGCTTTTTTCCCCGCCAACTGAAGCACTTCAAGGTTTATAATACCTTCACCCGTAGCGACTTGAATGCCTTTTTTACTCGCTGCAATAATAGTACCCGCGGACTGTTCACTCTCATTGTCAAGTAAACTTGCCTGATGCACTTTTACAACTTTATCTTCAAGCAAAAAATAACTCACCGGCCAGGGATTAAACGCCCGAATACAGCGTTCAATAAAAACGGCATCCTTTGACCAATCAATCAAAGCTTCGCTTTTACTCAACTTTTTAGCGTAACTGGCCAATTGCGGATCTTGCTTTTCAGCCTTTAATTCCAGCTTAACTAATTTATTAATAGTATCAACTAATAGATCAGGTGCTTGCAGAGCAAGTTTTTCATAGAGCGAAGCACTGGTTTCATCTCTCTCAATCGGACAACTCACTTTAGCCAACATATCACCGGTATCCAGACCTTCATCCATTTGCATGATGGTGACACCCGTCTCTTTATCACCCGCCCAAATTGCACGTTGAATGGGTGCGGCACCACGCCAGCTAGGCAATAACGAGCCATGCACATTTAAACAGCCTAAACGAGGTATTTCTAATACCGATTGCGGCAGCAATAAACCGTAAGCAACAACAATCATAATATCGGCATTTAACCCAATAAGTTGCTTAATACTGTCCGCCTCTTTGAAGTTAGCAGGCTGATAAACGTCAATCTTTTGTTCCATAGCAAGCTCTTTGACGGCACTCGCGGTTAATCTTTTACCGCGTCCTGCAGGGCGATCCGGTTGCGTATAAACAGCAATCACATTATGCTCAGAGTTTATCAATGCACTAAGATGCTTAGCTGCAAAATCAGGCGTGCCAGCAAAAATTATATTTAGTTTTTCCAAGAGAAACCTTAAAGTAAAAATGATGAATATTTTTTGGTTGTTATATTGCGTTCTATTCGACTCTGACCATCAGCCGAAAAAAGTATCGCCAACCCTATACGTTATGTCGTTGTAATTTTTCCAGTTTTGTTTTTATCCGTTTTTGTTTCAAAGGTGACAGGTAGTCAATGAATAATTTTCCATCCAAGTGGTCGATTTCATGCTGAATACAAACAGCCAGCAAACCATCAGCATTTAAGACTTGTTGCTGCCCTTCAATATCTAAGTATTCTAGAGTGACAAACTCGGCACGTTTAACCTCTGCATTAGTTTCAGGAACAGAAAGGCAACCCTCTTCCGATATCTCTTCTCCTGAATGTTCGACAATAACAGGGTTAATGATCACTATTGGCTGATTGCGCTGCTCAGAAACATCAATCACAACAAGACGTCGATGAAAATTTACTTGCGTGGCAGCAAGACCAACCCCCTCTTCCTCATACATGGTTTCAATCATTTTTTCAGCTGTTTTTTTAAGTTCGGCCGTGATCTTTTCTACAGGTTTCGCAATCGTTCTTAGACGTTTATCTGGAAAGCGTAATACTTCTAGTAAAGCCATGATATTATCTAATCCTATTTGTTAGTGTTAAAGAGTTCTAATTCTAGTCATTTCCGAATATAAAAAAAAGTCTTATTAGTCATCAGACAAGGATTGTTATGAAATTAAACCTAATTACAGCTTTCTTGATAGGTATTGTGGTTTCTGTTGTAGCAATCGCCGACACCTTTACTCTAAAAGATAATCACCCCAAAACCCATCAAGTTGTTAAAGGAGATACTTTATGGGATATTTCTGCTCATTTTTTAAATTCTCCCTGGTTGTGGCCACGTTTATGGCAAGAAAATAGTCAAATAAAAAATCCCCATCTCATTTATCCCGGTGAGATATTAACCTTGATTTGGGTTGATGGAGAGCCTCGACTTTCCCGTAAGAGATTAAAAAAATTATCACCAACACCAAGGTTACAGGAAAAACAAGCAGCAATCCCAACGATTCCCTTGGCTTCTGTCTCCGCTTTTTTATCACGGGACCATGTCCTTGATCCAGCTATATTAGCTGGTGCACCTCGTTTACTCGGTGACATCAATGCTACACCCCGTTTCTTTGAAGGGGATGTTTTTTATGGAGAGGGCAAATACGATAAGGGTAAGTTGTATGGTGTTTATCGTTTAGGTGTAAACTATATAGATCCTGTCAGTAAAGAGTTTTTAGGCAAGCAACTGATCTTTATCGGCCACTCTGAAGTATCTAAAAACCCAAATTTTAGCAGTACGGAACAGGTCACTCCACATGACTTTATAAGCAGTTCAAGGGAAGCCCGTCAGGGTGATTTGATACTGCCCATTCCCGAATATGCGACACTGCCTGCCTATTTTTTGCCCCAATCAGTTCCAAAAACAATAAAAGGTCAGATTATTGGTGCTCTAAATAATTCAAGGGCAATTGGTAAGTGGGATATTGTGGTGATTAACAGGGGTCAGCGAGATAATATTAAAATAGGCTCGATGTTTTCTGTCCTGCAGTCGGGTCCTGGCATTTTAATTAATAAGACCAGAGTTGTTTATCAAGATAATGCCTCAAACTTTGGACAAATGGGAAGTCCTGATATTAAAATACCAGCGCAGCGGGTTGGTGAATTATTGGTATTTAGAGTCTATGATAAATTGAGTATCGCCATGGTAATGCGCAGCACCGAGGTAATGGCTGCAAATAATAAAATACAAGGCCTGGAGTTTTAGCCCTTTAATATCATGTTACTCTTCGATCCTATTAATATTAGGTTCGGAGAGTAACAAGGCAGGTGACTATTCAATTTGACTTATTTTCACAACAAGATAATGAACATAATAGTCGCTATTGGATGGCTTTAGATGCCATACCTGCTCTCCATAAACGCACACTATTAAAGCTGCTGACTTATCATTCAATTGAACAGCTATTACTGTTACCAAGGGCTCAAATGGAAGCCTATGGATTAAAAGACAATCAAATAGCGGCTCTGCTTAAACCAAATTTAAAATTAATTGAGAGTAACCTCTCTTGGTTAGATAACTCAGCAGAAAACCATATTATTTGTTACGACAGCCCTCATTATCCACAATTATTAAAAGAAATAAGCAACCCACCATTATTGCTTTATGCACAAGGTAATCTCAGTTTATTAAGCACTCCTCAGATTGCTATAGTGGGTAGTCGTAACTGTACCCCCTATGGGCAGGAGAAGGCTTACCAATTTGCACAACAATTAAGTGCTTCAGGTTTTACCATCACCAGTGGTTTAGCCATTGGTATTGACGGAGTTGCGCATCAAGGCTCCATTGACAAACAAGGTGACACTATTGCTGTATTAGGTACCGGATTAAATAACATCTACCCCAAGCGGCATATTAAACTTGCCCAACAAATAAAAGAAAAGGGGTTGTTAGTCTCTGAGTTTTGGCCAAACGCAGCAGCCTTTCCAACTAATTTCCCCAGGCGGAATCGTATTATTTCAGGTTTAAGTTTAGGCGTGTTAGTGATTGAAGCTTCAAAACGTAGCGGATCATTAATCACTGCACGCTATGCATTAGAACAAAATAGAGATGTATTTGCCCTGCCGGGTTCAATTGATAATGCAGAGGCCTGGGGCTGCCATCAACTTATTCAACAAGGTGCAAAACTGGTTATGAATACGCAGGATATATGTGATGAATTCCTTCACTTATGTAAGTCCTATTCAAACAGTGATGAGAAAAAAACTCCCATCGCCACACCTTACCACCCTCTCTTAAAGCATATTGATTTTCACCTCACTACCCTTGAGCAATTATTGGAGCGTAGCGGCTTTGATGTCGCGAGCTTACAAAATCAGTTAATAGAACTTGAGATAACTGGTAGAATAACAGCCACAACCCAAGGTTATATAAAGTTATGCAATTAGATGTGGTTGTCATTTTTTCACCAACATTAAAAAACAAGGTTAAATATGTTTGAAATAATAATGTATCTGTTTGAAAGCTATATGCAAATTGATCAAAGCACGGAAATAGATGCGCAGGAGATCACCGATGAATTATTGGAAGAAGGTTTTCAGAAGAACGATATTTCAAAGGCACTCGCATGGCTTGATAATCTCACTAGCTTGCATGAACAGAATCCGGAGAGTAAAACACAATTAGCCAAAGAAACCTCACATCGGATTTACAGTGCGGCTGAACAGCACAGAATAAGCTCTGAGGGTCAGGGTTTTATCTCCTACTTAGATCAAGCTGACATCTTAAATACTCACACCCGTGAAGTTGTTATTGATTGTGTAATGTCTTTAGATGTGGATGAATTAACTCTTTCTGATCTCAAGTGGTTAATATTAATGGTCTTATTTAATGATCCAAACAGTGATGATGCCTTTTTACAGCTTGAATCTATGTTACTTGATTTTGAAGATGGATTAATTCATTAAGATGCCAAATAGCCAGAAAGGTTTGCATAGCCATCATGAAAAAAGCAAAGAACTCTGCCCGGAATGCGCTAGTGAACTGCATATTCGTAATAGTAAACAGGGCACTTTTCTTGGCTGCTCAAACTACCCAGAGTGTAACTATTTGCGCCCTTTACATGAAAAAAGTGAAATAGAAAAAGTCCTGCCTGGCACTCGTTGCCTGCTTTGTGGGCAGGAACAAGTACTAAAACAAGGTAAGTATGGATTATTTATTGGCTGTAGTACTTATCCTCAATGCGCGCATACGGAACAACTTTCTGAAAAAAAAGAGATAACAGAGGAAAAAGAGTGCGTACCTTGCCCTTC
Source organism: Psychromonas sp. (assembly GCA_047629075.1). GTDB lineage: Bacteria > Pseudomonadota > Gammaproteobacteria > Enterobacterales > Psychromonadaceae > Psychromonas. The sequence goes on from JBLHWW010000039.1 coordinate 20,178, forward strand.
ATGTAAAAATGGACATTTAATTAAACGTCATTCTCGATTTGGAAAAATATTTTATGCCTGTGATAACTACCCAAGCTGCAAATATGCTGTTAATGACAAACCGGTCAATGAATTTTGCCCAGACTGCCACTGGCCAATTTTGATAGAACGAAAAACTGCTAGTGCATTTCGCATAATATGTCCAAAAAAAGGATGTGGTTACCGTGGCAAGCCTATATAATAATTTTTTTTTGCTAACTTTTTAACCAACTATCCAAAGAGGAGAGAACCTTGACTAAACCTTTTGTAGCCATATTAATGGGCTCAGATTCAGATCTACCTGTTATGCAAGGTACGATTGAAATCTTAAAATCTTTTTCTATCGCTTTTGAAGTTAAAGTAACTTCAGCGCACCGTACTCCGGCTGCGACACATGCATATGTAACCGATGCAGAAAATCGTGGTTGTAAAGTATTTATCTGTGCCGCCGGCCTTGCCGCGCACTTAGCCGGCGCTGTTGCTGGAATAACAACACGACCCATTATCGGCGTGCCAATTGACTGCGGCCCTTTAAATGGCCAAGATGCATTACTGTCAACGGTAATGATGCCTGCCGGTGTACCAGTTGCAACTGTTGCAATTGGCAGTGCAGGCGCAAAAAATGCAGCTTACCTTGCGGCGCAAATCCTTGCGGTTGCCGATGATGAGCTGGCAAAACGCGTCAAAGAAAATCGTGCTGAAAATGCGCAAGCTGTGATTGCAAAAGATGCTGCATTACAGCTTAAATTAGCAAAACTATAACGGATAGGTTGCCTTTTGTTGATACAAAGTAAATTAAATAACGCCCTGGAGATACTTAAGTCTCAAGGTGTTATTGCTTATCCTACTGAATCTGTTTTTGGCTTGGGATGCGATCCTGACTGCGAAGCTGCCATTCAAAAAATCCTTTTATTAAAACAACGCCCTGCTCATAAAGGATTGATTTTAATAGCCGCCAACATTAGACAACTAGAAAAGTATGCAGATTTTTCTCTGTTAACCGATGCACAGCTAGCAGAAATAAAAAAAACATGGCCAGGCCCAACTACCTGGATTGTGCCTTCCCAAAAAACCCTTTCTAAATTGATAAGTGGTGATTTTAAAAGCGTTGCGGTAAGAGTCACTGCCCACCCCATAGTCAGGCAAATCTGCCTTGCATTCGATAAGCCAATCATCTCGACCAGCGCTAATTTGTCTGGTTTAGAAGCCGCTCTAAATAGCCAGCAAGTTAATAATATGTTCAAAAAAGATCCCTTGTTGAACTTAGTTGTTGATGCCCCTGTTTCTGGGCTATCAACCCCCACAGCCATTTATGATGCATTAACTGGAAAGCGGTTACGATAACTAACTGTTTTATAAATGGTAAATTTTCACTGGTGATTTTGGTATGTTAAATTATCTAGATTAGTAAATCACCTTATATTCTGGAGTTCACATGGATCACTATGCCGTCTTTGGCAATCCAATTAAACAAAGTAAATCCCCCTTTATTCACACTTTATTTGCACAGCAAACACAAGAGAAAATGGTTTACAGTGCAATTGAACCAGCAATAGATGATTTTGACGCTGCTTTAAAAGATTTTTTTTTAGAACAAGGAAAAGGTTGTAATATTACAGCCCCCTTTAAAGAGCAGGCATACCACTATGCGCAACAGTTAACAGAACGGGCAGAATTGGCGGGTGCAGTGAACACTTTAAAATTAACCGATGATGGCATTTTGATCGGGGATAATACCGATGGTGCTGGCTTAATATTAGATCTTAAAAATAATCATATCACGCTTAAGGGTGCTCGTATTTTGTTAATTGGTGCTGGCGGGGCTGCACGAGGGGTCTGCGGGCCGCTATTAGCTGAACAGCCAAAAGAGCTAATCATTGCGAATCGTACTTTCTCCAAAGCACAAACCCTGACCACAATATTCACAAAACTAGGCAATATATCTGCCAGTGAATTTTCAGAATTATCAGGTGAGTTCGATTTAATTATCAATTCAACATCCGCGAGTTTACAGGGTGAAGTGCCTCTCATTAGTGCTAAATTGATGCGACCTGAAACCACAATATACGACATGATGTATAGCGCACAAATAACACCCTTTAATGCATGGGCAAAGGAGCAGGGAGCAAGATTTACTATTGACGGGCTTGGTATGTTAGTTGGACAAGCGGCAGAAAGTTTTGCTATTTGGCGCGGGGTAAAACCCGGTGCAAAACAAGTGTTAAATGAATTACGCCATAATTTAGCGACTTAGTAAATAACACCAAATTCGTTGCTTAGGAATGTATTTAAGCGAATAACACATTATCGAATTTGGTATCAATAATCAAAAATTTTTAATTGTAAGTTAATGCCGCTAAAGTTGACCTAATCAAGTTAATTGATAAAAAGAGAAAAAATATGCAATCAGATCGTGTTAATGAAGTAATTGAATTATTGAAACCTTACTGGTTAAAAAATAAAGAGTTAAGTCTAATAGAAACTTTAGTACGTCTTACTAAAGAATCAGGGTTTGATAAACCTCTGGAACAACTGAGTGATGGAGTCATTATTTATCATCTGAAAATGGATCAAACCAAAGCGGGTGAGATGATACCGGGCATTGCCAAAGACTGCGAAGATGACTTTAAAATGGCTTTATTAAAAGCACGGGGGGTAATTTAAGCAATAATACCAAGCTACTTAGTAGAGTGTACTCCACGCATCGATTGCTGCTGCCTGCGATGCAGAGAATACACCGTACTGATAATTTTCATTAATTGACTTCGCACGCCGATGAAATATCTTGCACTTTCTCTAGAACACGAATAAAAATACTCCACGCTCAGCTAAGTTTATTGATAGCTGGTAAGGTGCGCTCCGCGCACCGATTACCCGCCTGCGGTGCAAAGAATACATCCTACCGACAACATAATACCCATTGCATTAATTAACTTCCTATGTTGATTCAATCTATTGAACAAGCTGTTTGCACTCTTTCTGCATTAAGAATCAAAATATTCCACGCTCGACTACATTAATTAATAGCAAAAGCCGCTTAAACAAAAAATCCCTGCTGGCGTTAGTCAACAGGGATTTATCGTTTATTAGGCTCTTGGCGATGGAACAGGGTTCGCAGAGCTCATCCGCTCGTGACACTTGCCTGCTGGCAAACAACCAGGGCACGCAGAGCTTAGCCCGCTCATGACACTTTGCTAACGCAAAATTCGCCTCCCTACTATCACATGAAAAGGAAA
>JBLHWW010000040.1:0-23238 GCA_047629075.1 Psychromonas sp.
GCCGGTGCGTTTATTTTGGCCTTTTGAGGGCATAATCAAAGAAACTAGGGACTCTGCGGGAAGTAAGTTAACTTTCATAGTAGGATTTTTATTATTTATTCTGGTCTATATGATCATGGGCAATAGGCCAGTATATCTTGATTTTTACACGTGGAGTTTTAACTCTGCTTCATGTTAGACTCGATTTTATATTTTATTTTCAATAACTAAAAAGGTGGTATCAGAATGGCTGTTTCTCTACAAAAAGGCGGAAATGTTTCACTAGAAAAAGTTGCTCCAGGTATGTCTAAATGTTTACTCGGTTTAGGCTGGGACGCAAGAAGTACTGATGGAACTGATTTTGACCTAGATGCATCTGGCTTTATGGTTAATGCAGAAGGTAAAGTACTTTCAGACAAAGGTTTTATTTTTTACGGTAACTTAGTTTCTGAGTGTAGTTCTGTTGAACATACTGGTGATAACCTAACCGGTGAAGGCGAAGGCGATGACGAAGCGATTAAAATTGATTTAAGCAAAGTCCCTGCTGATGTGGTTAAAATTGTTATCGGTGTGACGATTCACGAAGCTGAATCACGTAAGCAAAATTTTGGCCAAGTTTCGAATGCGTTCATCCGCGTTGTAAATGCTGAAAACAGCGAAGAAGTTGCTCGTTACGATTTATCTGAAGACTATTCTACTGAAACTGCGCTGCTTTTCGGTGAAATGTATCGCCACAATGGTGCATGGAAATTTAAAGCTGTGGGTCAAGGTTTTGCTGGCGGCTTAAAAGCAATGGCGCAACAATTTAATGTTAATGTTTAAATTTAAGTACAGTTAGTCGAAAAATATTTATTCGGGGGGAGCATCTGTTTCCCCTTTTTTACATGTTTAGATTAAGGAAATAGTAATGGCAATTTCATTAGAAAAAGGGCAAAAAATTAGCCTTGAAAAAAGTAATGGTTCGAACTTGGACCAAATTTGTGTTGGTGTGAACTGGGGAGCTATCGAAAAGAAAGGGTTATTTGGCGGCAAAAAAAAAGTTGCTGTTGATTTAGATGCAAGTTGTATTGTTTTTGATGCTAAGAATGAAGTAATAGACACTGTTTACTTTGGCAAATTAGCAACCCAAGGCATCCAACACTCAGGTGATGACCGAACGGGTGATCTTGATGGTGATGATGGGCTAGATAATGAAATCATCACTTTAAATTTAAATCAGTTAGACCGCAATGCGCATCAAATAGTCTTTGTTTTAAACTCCTACAGTGGTCATGATTTTAAAACCATTCCTTTTGCTTCTATCCGTCTGTATGAGGGCACACCTACGCATGTAAACAGTGTCTATGCCACTTATGATGTGACTAATGACCCGCAATTTTCAGGCGCGCTGTCGATGGTATTAGGCAAATTCTACTTACATAATAAAAATTGGAAATTCTCTGCGCTTGGTGAGCCGACTAAAGACAGTAAATTGCCTGGCATGATCGAGACGGTTAAAAAATATTATTTATAATTTTCTTTAAATAGTAGTCGGTCTTAATATCCACGTCGTAAGCTGACACCATTTGTTGTGAGCAGTAAGTTATCCACTTTTCTCTTTACATTAAATGTCACTAAACTATTATAGGACATAAAATGGCAATTTATTTGCAAAAAGGCGGTAACGTCTCTTTAGAAAAAATAGCGCCCTCCATGTAGAATTGCTTGCTTGGTTTAGGCTGGGATGCAAATTCAATGCATAGTCATGATTTTGATCTAGATGCATCTGCATTTACGCTTAATTCAGAGAATAAAATTATTTCTGATGCTCATTTATTTTTTATGGTCAATTGTTATCTCCATGCCGATCTATTGAACACACCGGTGATAATTTAACCGGTGAGGGTAACGGAGATGACGAATCGATTAAGTGGACTTAGGTGCAGTACCTGCCGAGGTTGCTAAATTCTTTGTCTGCGTCACTATTTATGAAGCAGAGAAACGCCGTCAACATTTTTCGAGTGCATTTATGCGTTTAATAGATGAAAGCAATAATCAATAAGTGGTGCGTTATGATTTATCTGAGGATTATTCCACAGAAAGCGCATTAATTTTTGGTGAACTATACCGTGATAAGGAGAGTGGAAATTTAAGGCAATTGGTCAAGGTTACTCAGGTGGGCTGCATGCAATGGCAGTCAACTATGGAATTAATATTACATAATATTTTTTTATTTTATGTAAAACGTACTGAATATAATTAGAGATTGAGATGAACACAATGCAAAATTTATGGCCCTTTTTATTAATTATTTTTTCATGTTATTTATTAAAATACGCATGTGATACTTTTGAGCAAAGCGCCTCTTATTTAGGAAGAAAATTTCCGCCCGGCGTGAAGGGTGCGACTGTTAATGCAGTCGGATCAAGTATGCCTGAAATGTGTGTAGTAATTGCCACTTTGTTCTGGTTTGACGATCCGTCATTAGTGATGGTTGCATTAGGTGTGACAGCAGGATCTGCAATATTTAATGGCTGTGTTATACCGGCGCTTTCTATCATTATGGCAAAAGATGAAGACGGCGCAGCTGTTAAATCAATTAAATTAACCAAACGAGTGTTAATCAGAGATGTTTTTTGGGTGTTAACCGCAGAAATTGCATTGATCATCTTTCTCGGTTTTAATAATTTCACACTCTGGATGGCCGTCGTATTAAACGTAATTTATTTATTTTATGCAGTGCACTTATATATTGATTCAAAACGTGATCAGGAAGGTGAGCAAGAAGAAAAATATGAGTATGAAGAGATTGATGATCGTGGCGTATTTTTAAACTTAATTACCTTTAACTTTAATACGTTACTCTTCTCAAACAGACCCTTTACATTGGTATCATCTCTGGTTGTTCTAGTGTTAGCGATTGCCATTATTTCTGGCTCTTCGTATCTGTTAGTTGAAGGTGTATTAGGCAGTGCAACTGTACTTGGTGTACCTGAGTTTTTTGCGGGATTAATTTTTGGATCTGCGGCATCTTCTGTTCCTGATTTAATGTTGTCACTCAAAGATGCTCAAAAAGGGGAATATGAAGATGCGGTTGCTAATCCGCTAGCATCAAATACTTTTGATACGACTGTCGCTTTTGCATTACCTTTGCTGGCCTGGTTCCTAATTAATGGTGTTGATTCATTACCTTTAGTTCAAGATCAAAGTTTAACCCTGTTACGTTGGTCTATTGTTGGTATTACCGGCGGTGTCGCAGCAAGCTTGCTTTTTAACTATAAAAAAGTAACTAAAAATGTTGCTTACTTCTTGTTAACCATGTTTTTTGTTTGGGCTGGTTTTATGTATGCAATGATTGGCTAAATTAACTTAATTAATAACACTTTATATTGAAGCTCCAACATTCAGCTTTTTTGTGGTTATGATCACTTTCAAGCATGATTGATGGAGCTTTATGCTTATTAGCAGTGACTTAAAGTGACTTAAAGTGATTTAGATTATAAAGTTAATTTCCTTCATACAATTTACGATCAGATGCTAATTCGTTTAGCCGATGGATAATGAGTTGATGGGATTTTAATGACAGGATAATTGTCTGCTATTAAATAATGTCAATCTAGTTCAAATTTCAGCGCAAAACACTTTAAGCAGGAAAAGGCTTATTTAAAAAATAAAATGAAGTAAATACACTATGAATTACAATTTTGAAACTCAAGCGGGGCTTATTTCGCTTGATGTACTAAAGACACAAAAACCCGTCGAAGAATTATTAACCTTTGCCTGCAGGCAGAATCCGAAGCGCAGTTTTATGCTTGTCAGCAAAGTGCTTGGTCGTTATGTTCCCACTAAACCTAAGGTAATGAGAGATGTTTATGATTCATTATCTGAGTCTCTGGGGAATGACAAATTAACTTATGTTGCAAGTCTTGCGGAAGCCGCAACAGGACTTGGGGCAGGGGTTGCAGATAGTCTAGCGCGAGCGCAACAAGAAAATGTCTATTTTCAACATACGACGCGTCATAAATTGAATCGACCTTTGTGGTTTTCTGTTGATGAAGCACATAGTCATGCGGTGAATCATATGTTCTATGCACCCAAAACAGAGCTACTTGAAGGAATCACTCAAAGTAAACGTTTAGTGATTGTGGATGATGAGATAACCACAGGTCGCACTATTAAATTGCTTATTAGTGGATTATTAAAATATCTGATGAATATCGATGAAATTGTGATTATTTCATTAGTTAATTTAGTCGATAGAAAACAGAATTTATCGATCACAGATTTTAATATTCCCATTCGTTATGTGTCATTAATGGAAGCGCAAATATCAATGGTAAAAAAAGAAAGTTTTAAGCCTGAATTACCGAAAAATGCAGATACAGGGTTATGTGAAGCACTGTCATCGGATGAATTGGGGCGCTGCGCCATGTTAATGCCCTATTCAGGTCATTTGCCAAAAATTATTTCATCAAAAGAGATGACCATTATCGCTAATGGTGAGCATCAATATATTCCCTTCCTTACTGCTGAAAAACATGAACAAGCAGGCTGTGATGTACTGTATCAATCTATTAATCGCTCTCCTTTGCTTCTTGGGGAATCGATTGAGCAGAAAATATCTTTTTCTTTTGATAGCAGTAAGGTTGAACATTATCTTTATAATTTTGAACAAGGTAATAGAGACGTTTACGTATTGCTGGAAAATGAAAGTAGCAGAGAGACGCATGAGTTTGCCAGCCGATACCCCTTAACAAAATGTGAGGTGTCTTAAATGATACAGCCACCTCGCGTATTTGTATTTACAGATTTAGATGATAGTTTGTTTAGCAGTAAGAGAAAACATACAAAAACGTCCGATAGCCAGATAACCTCCGTTAACAAACTGGGTGAAATAGAATCCTATGCCACATTGCAGCAGCAAAAATTAGTGCAGATGTTAGCGGCTTTGAAAGCCTCGTTTATTGCTGTAACTGGCCGTAGAAGCAGTTCATATAAGCATTGTATCATTGATCAAGTGACCAACAGTGACTATGCTATTGTTTCTCATGGGGCGCTGATATTAGATCAGCAATCTGCATTATTACCCTGCTGGATTAAGTATTTAAATAACACTTATGATATGAAATATTGGCAGGAGAAACTGACTCAGACGTATTGTCAGCTGCTCGAATATTTTAGGGCTATAAATTGTGAAGCCCGTGTGCGTTTGATTATGGATCATGATATTTGTACCTATATCTGCATAAAAATTCCTGCTCACGAGCTTCAGGAAAGCTTGTTGCTTAAGATTAATTCATATTTGCAGCAACTGGACTTTGGCATCCATGGCAATGCAGGTAACTTCGCCGTATTGCCACCCTATGCGAGTAAAGAATTAGCGGTTAATTACTTGGTAAAAAAACTAAATATTTCTGATAAAGATGTACTTTTCGGAATCGGTGACAGTGTCTCAGATCTCCCCTTTATTCGAAATTTAGATTTTGCTATCTTCCCTAAATCCAGCCAAATAATGAAAGCTATATCCCATGTTTAATAATTTACACACTAATAAAAGCCCTTTATTGGGTAGCTATTGCGCAGAAGATTGTTTATTTCTGTTAAAAAACATCAAACCTAAATTTTATACTATTGAAGACAAAGAACGCCTGATTCAAAGTGGTGTGATGCATTATTCAGAAATGGTGAATCAGGAAAGCGCACCATCTAAAGAGTATTTAGAACTGTTTTTAAGCCTGACTGAGCAGTACAAAAAACGTCTGGCGGTTGAAGTCTTACAATTATCCAAAAAAATAGTTGAAAATCGTGATGGTGATATCTGTATTATTTCTTTGGTACGTGCAGGGACGCCGATCGGGGTGTTATTAAATCGTGCGATCAATGAATATGCAGAGGTTAATTCACAGCATTATTCAATCAGTATTGTGCGCGATAAAGGCATTGATCAAAATGCGCTGGATTACCTTATTTTTGATCAAAAAATTAAGCCTGAAAGCATTGTTTTTGTGGATGGTTGGACTGCAAAAGGTGTGATGACTGAAGAATTAAAAAGAGCTGTTCAGGATTACAATACGCGTCGCAAGCTCAATCTATCTGAACAATTATTTGTTATTTCAGATATTGGTGGAACAGCAGATTTTTCAGCTACCTACGATGACTATGCGATACCCAGTGCGTTAATGAATTCGACCGTGAGCGGATTGATCAGCCGCTCAGTATTGAATGAACAAATACAAGCGGATGATTTTCATGGCTGTATTTCATATTCTCACTTAAAGAACCACGATCGTTCAAACTGGTTTGTTAATCAGATAACGGATTGTTTTAAGTTAAGCGATTTTCAAAACCCATTACAAAATGAATCACTTTCTGCAAAAAAACGGCAGTCGATGACGCGATTTTTTTTGAAAGAAATGATGCAGCAGCATCATGTTTCTAATAAAAACAGGATTAAGCCCGGCATTGCAGAAGCGACAAGAGTCATGCTGCGCAGAGTGCCTGATTTATTAATTGTGCAGGATAAACTTAATCCCAGTACAGCCCACTTATTAAAACTGGCCATAGAAAAGAATATTGATGTTGTTGAAATGGATGATATGCCATTTGGTGCATGTGCATTAATTAAAGACGTTAAATAAGTTTTATGCCCACAAAAAGAAGATAGAAATGAAAATAGCACTGTTTGATTTCGACGAAACATTAATTGAAGAAAATTCCTTAAATTTTTTGTTTAAACATTTTTTAGGTAACAGACCATTAGCCATACAATTATTACCCCTATTGTGCAAAGCTTCGACTTATCAGCAGGGGATTAAAGTATCAATAAAAACCTATTTATATAAAAAATCGTTAAAAGGGAAAATGCGCGAGGATCTGTTTGCGGCCGGTGTCGTGTTATTTGATAAAGTCACTCCAATTATTGAAGTGGTTGCTATAATGAAAAAATTAAATGATGCCGGCATTGAAATATGGATTGTGACTGCATCACCAGAGTCTTATATAGCCGGTATTGTGGAAAAGCTCGGTTGGCCCGTTAAACGAGTGATTGGTACTACTATAGTAGAGCAGAATGGCATGCTAACGGGTGAAATTGAAAGTGAATGCCAAGAGCAAGAGAAAGTCGTTCGATTAAACAGCATTTTTAGTGTTAATAACGAGCGCCACGATATTGTTCAGGCATTTGGCAATTTACCGGTCGATATTCCCATGTTAAAAATGGCTAATAATAGCTTTTACGTGTTGAACGAGGTTGTGAAACCATTTAATGTGGAGTAGGTTACTGATACGGTTATCATTCTATTTATGATAACTTACCCTGTATTGTTTTGGCAGGGCAGCCTTTTATTTTTTGAATATAACAGGTTGCAGAACAAAACGTTAGTCATGGCAATTTGTATTTGACTACAACAAAAAATGATAAATTTTATAATATTACTTAGCAAAGAGAGGATACTAACATGGGATTATGGGACAATCTTAAAGGCAAGGCAGAAGAAATGAATGAAGGCTTACAAAAAAACATCGGTAAGTTTAAAAACCAAAAATTCTCCGATGCTTCAATGGCAATGTGCGCTTTAGTTGCTGCAGCTGATGGCGATATAGATGCATCAGAACGCAAAAAAACAGCTGCATTTATTATGAGTAATGAAAGTTTACAAGTATTTAATGCTAGCGATTTGAAAGTTAAATTTGACTTCTATTGTGACAAATTAACCGCCGATTTTGACTTCGGACGTATTGATGCAATACAAGCGATAAGTAAATTAAAAGGTAAGGATGATCAAGCACGTGCCTGTATTCAACTTGGTATCGTGATTGGTGGTGCTGATGGCGATTTTGATGCGGATGAAAAAAAGGCTGTTAAAGATGCCTGTCTTGCAGTTGGCATTAATCCTTCAGATTTCGATGTATAACAGAAAAGATTGTTAATACGGTGCGAGTGTTGGGGGTAAATTATATTTTAATTAAGTTACACCCATCTCTTTTATAAGAACAGATGATTTCTGTGCGCACCGCTTTTTAATTTATTTCCTGGGGCTAGCACCATCAGGTGTTACTTCATTTGGAAAGGCACGCTGCAAAAGTAAATTTTTCCTCCTTACCCGCTTTTGTGTCGAATTCAATCTGAACTAATGCAGTTCATAATCAATTATTATTAATAACCCCCTATTTTTCACCCTTTATCCTTTGGCGTTTGAGCATAATCAACCCCCTAGAGTTAATATTTAGCATTGTACGTGCCACAGGGGAACCGATACAAATACAGTTTTTGGTCTCAAAAATTTCATCGGGGCCGACTATTTTAAAACTAAGCTGTTCTCCACTGTCATTTTCAACCGTTGCACTAAAGAAAACTTTTCCGTGTTGCTTGGGGGAATAATCAATCACATTAAGTTCTTCTAAGCGCTCTCTAAGATAACCAACCCGGTGATCGATTTGCCTTAATATACGTTTGTTATAAGAACCAATCAGCATTTTCAGATCTATCACCTAGACAGGCAGCTCAGTTTACAATGGCTGCGACCTTGGGTCTTTTATCTTTCTATAAATAATCATGTTCTTCTTGTAGTTTTTTATAACCAGCACGTGTTATTAATTTACTTTTCACTATTTATACCTGCTATATAGATTTAATAGATTGATAAGTGATAAAAATAGACTAACAGATAAAATTAATGATAGTTCAAACGATCAATGGGGATATTGCTCACTGTAAAGCTTGTATTGATGGACAGCATGAGTAGTTGCGACAAAGTATTGAGGATCTTCGAACTTAAATTTGTATTATATGCTCATGACTTTGTTTGATCATAAATCTTTTAAGAGTAAAAAGATTGGACAACTATCTTGTGTATGTGGACTTATCTAGGTCACTACTAATCTGGTCTAGGGAAAGCGGATCAAAGCTTAATTCTCACAAAACTTCAAATAGGAGGGCAATAGTAAAATCGAACTGAGCCTATTCAAAAATTAGGCCGGGTTTATTCACTTTGTATAAAAACAGCATTACCAAACAGTCAATTGTTTCCGTCAAGATAAAGCTTTGTTATGATAGTAGCATTGGATTCTTTAATATTTATTAAAGCAGCAGCAATAATACTATGTTTTGTACCTTATTTTATCAATTTAACTTCTTTTTTGCAGAGTGCTTAAATAACGCCTCTGCTTTTGTTCTATTTATTAAATAAATTATCGTTTTTACTAAACCCGCATTTCTGCGGGTTTTTCGTATCATAACAAGGAGTATCAATGCGCGTACTTAAATTTGGCGGCTCATCATTAGCAAATGCCGAACGTTTTAATCAGGTTGCTGATATTGTTATTAATAATCATCAGCAATCTCAAATTGCTTTAGTTCTATCTGCACCAGCGGGTGTCACCAACAATCTAGTCGCTGTTGTTGAAAAAACCAGTATGGGTATATCTTCAGAAAACCATTTAATTGATATTCAACATATTTTTGCTGATCTTATCAAAACACTGAAGGAGACCTATGCAGAGTTTGCAGATGAATTACTGCAAACTATTTTTGAGCGTGAATTATCACATTTAAGTGATTTGCTTGAAGGTGTGCGTTTGTTAGCACAATGCCCTGCCAGTATCGAAGCACAAATATTAAGTAAAGGTGAATTACTCAGTGTGGCCTGCATGAAGCAATTGTTAATCGCTAAGGGTCATCAAGTAGAAGTTATTAAACCACAGGAAAAGCTTATCTCTTACAAAGGTGGCTATCTTGAAGCGCAAATCGATATTGATGTCTCCCGTGCCTTGTTTGAAAAAGAGACCATAGTCAAAAATGCTATCTACTTAATGCCTGGTTTTACCGCAGGCAATGAGCAGGGTGAAACATTAGTATTAGGTCGTAACGGCTCAGATTATTCGGCAGCTGTTTTAGCGGCTTGTTTAAAAGCTGAATGTTGTGAAATATGGACCGATGTAGACGGGGTCTACAGTTGCGATCCTCGTTTGGTAAAAGATGCCAAATTATTAGATTCGTTAAGTTATGCTGAAGCAATGGAGCTCTCATATTTTGGTGCTAAAGTCTTACACCCTAAAACGATTACCCCGATAGCGCAGCACCATATACCCTGTTTAATAAAAAACACCTATAATCCGCAAGCAAATGGTACTTTAATTGGAGTAGAACATGGCGATGAGGCATTACAAGTGAAGGGTATATCTGATCTTAAGGGACTCTCCATGCTGAGTATCTCAGGACCTGGAATGAAAGGTATCGTTGGCATGGCGGGGCGTATATTCACAACCGTATCACGTTCAGGCGTGTCGATTATTTTGATTACGCAATCATCGTCGGAATACAGTTTAAGCTTTTGTATTCACTCTAGTGAGACCCAAAAAGCCTTACATGCATTAAATGAAGAATTTTATTTAGAATTTAAAAATCATTTATTAGAACCTATTGACGTGGTTGAAAAACAGGCGATCATATCACTGGTTGGTGATGGTATGAAAAAAGCGCGCGGAGTGGCAGCGCGTTTTCTCACCGCTTTAACGGAAGCTTCTATTAATATTACTGCGATTGCACAGGGTTCATCTGAGCGCTCTATTTCAGCGGTTGTATCAGAGGAAAAAGCAAAAGAAGCGGTCATCGCTTGTCATCAAAACTTTTTTGGTAGTGTGCAATATATAGATATGTTCCTAATCGGCTGCGGTGGAGTAGGAGCTGCACTGGTTGATCAAGTACATCGTCAACAGGCTTACTTATCAGAAAGAAATATTGAAATTCGCGTCTGCGGCATTGCCGATAGTCGTAAGATGTTAATGGACGATCAAGGCATTCAATTAAGTAACTGGCGTGAGTTATTATCCACCGCAACACAAGAGTTGTCCTTGTCCAGTATGCAATCTATGGTTGACGACTCGCATATTATTAACCCTGTTATTGTTGACTGTACCAGTAACGATTCAATTGCCGCACGTTATGTTGACTTTTTGGGCGCGGGTTTCCACGTTGTTGCTGCCAACAAAAAAGCCAACACCTTTAGCATGGATTATTACCACCAATTGCGTTTAACCGCATTAATGAAACGTCGTAAATTCTTGTATGATACCAATGTTGGTGCAGGTTTACCGGTCATAGAAAATATGCAAAACCTGTTTAATGCGGGTGATCAGTTGGTCAAATTTAACGGTATATTATCGGGTTCATTGTCGTTTATTTTCGGTAAACTGGACGATGGTAAGAAATTTTCCGAGGTAACTGCAGAAGCACGTAAGCTTGGTTTTACTGAGCCTGATCCTCGTGAAGACTTAAGTGGTACCGATGTTGCACGAAAACTGCTTATTTTAGCCCGCGAAGCGGGCATGGAATTATCCCTTGATGATGTTGAAATTGAACCAGCATTACCACCTGGTTTTGACGAGACAGGGAGCGTTGATGAATTCATGACTCGCTTGCCGGAAGCGGATGCTTATTTTTCTGAACTGCAGGCTAAAGCTGACGAAAACGGTCAAGTGTTACGCTATATTGGTGGTATTGAGAACGGTAAGTGTAAATGCAGTATTAAAGCGGTTGATGCAGATGATCCGCTTAATAAAGTAAAAGACGGTGAAAATGCATTGGCATTTTATAGTCAGTATTATCAACCTATTCCATTGGTTTTACGTGGTTATGGTGCTGGATCAGAAGTGACTGCTGCGGGTGTTTTTGCAGATGTATTACGTACTTTAAATTGGAAACAGGAGTTTTAAGATGAGTGTTGTTGCATATGCTCCCGCGTCGACTGCAAATGTTAGCGTAGGTTTTGATGTATTGGGAGGGGCACTTACCCCTATTAATGGTGATTTGTTTGGTGATCGGGTAAAAATATCAAGCAGTGATATTGCTTTCTCACTGGACTGTATTGGCCGTTACGCTCATAAATTACCCGTAGATTTTAAAGAGAACATTGTCTACCAGTGTTATTTGTGTTTTGAGAAGGCATTAAAAAAACTGAATAAAGAAACATTGCCAGTTAAAATGACGCTTGAGAAAAATTTACCCGTTGGCAGCGGCTTAGGCTCGAGCTCCAGTTCAATTGTTGCCGCATTAGAAGCATTAAATGCGTGGCATGACTACGTGCTTGATGAAAACAGTATGCTGCTATTAATGGGCGAGATGGAAGGGAAAATCAGCGGCAGCATACATTACGATAATGTTGCTCCCTGTTACCTTGGCGGGATGCAGTTAATGATCAATGAGGGCGGCGTTATCAGCCAAACGTTGCCTTCCTTTAAAGAATGGTATTGGGTTGTAGCCTACCCCGGAATAAGTATTTCAACGTCGGCTGCCCGCAACATTTTACCTGCGCAATATCGCCTCAGTGAAGCCTTAACCTATGGGCGGCGTTTAGGTGCCTTTGTTCATGCCTGTCATTCTAATCAGCCTGAGCTTGCCGCCAAAATGCTTAAGGATGTTATTGCTGAACCCTATCGCTCACAACTTATTCCGGGTTTTAAAGAAGCGCGTCTGGTTGCAGAGCAAAGCGGGGCATTAGGAATGGGTATTTCGGGTTCAGGTCCAACAGTCTTTGCGGTAATGACTGATCTTATCCAAGCGCAATCATTACAACATTGGTTAACCGAAAATTTTCTTCAAAATGATGACGGATTTTGTCATATTTGCCGTCTCGATGAACAAGGCGCACGCGTGCTAGGAACAGAACTATGAAATTATACAATATCAAAGACAACAGCGAACAAGTCAACTTTCAACAAGCAGTTAAACAAGGTTTAGGACGTGGTCAGGGACTTTTTTTCCCAAAAGAAATCACGCCGCTTGATAATATTGATGCGCTTTTGAAAATGAATTTAGTTGATCGTTCAGCGGCCATTTTATCGCACTTAATTGGTGATGAGTTAAGTCAAGAAACGGTTCTTAATATTGTTTCGAGAGCTTTTACTTTCGATGCACCGGTAAAAAAAGTGACTGATAACATTAACGCGCTGGAACTTTTTCATGGTCCAACTTTGGCGTTTAAAGATTTTGGCGGTCGTTTTATGGCGCAGTGTTTAGCCGAATTTAAGGGCGACGACAAAATTACTATTTTAACGGCAACCTCTGGCGATACTGGCGCTGCTGTTGCCCATGCTTTTTTCAATATGGAAAACATTAACGTTGTTATTCTTTACCCAAAAGGAAAAATTAGCCCGCTGCAAGAAAAACTGTTCTGTACATTAGGTGGGAATATTACCACCGTCGCCATTGAAGGCACCTTTGATGATTGTCAAACCATGGTTAAGCAGGCTTTTGATGATCAGGAATTAAAGCAGGCCATTGGCCTGAACTCCGCAAATTCAATCAATATTAGTCGCCTGCTGGCGCAAATCTGTTACTATTTTGAAGCTGCTGCGCAGCTGTCTGCCGCGCAGCGCAATAACTTAGTTGTTGCTGTCCCAAGTGGTAATTTTGGTGATTTGACAGCCGGTTTACTGGCTAAATCTTTAGGCTTGCCGATCAAACGTTTTATCGCGGCTACCAATGAAAACGATACCGTTCCTCGTTACTTAGAGGAGGGTACTTGGACGCCTAAAGAGACTATTGCCACGCTTTCAAATGCGATGGATGTCAGTCAACCCAATAATTGGCCACGTATTGAAGAGTTATTTAAAATACAAGGTTGGTCTCTATCTGAACTTGGTTACGGCAAGTTAAACGATGCACAAACCCGTGCCAGTTTGCTTGAATTGGATAATTTAGATTATTTATGTGAACCTCATGGTGCAATTGCTTACCGTGAACTTACAAAACAGTTGAAAGAAGATGAAACCGGTTTATTCTTGTGTACAGCGCATCCAGCTAAATTTAAAGAAAGTGTAGAAGATATTTTAGGGCGTGATATTTTTATTCCGGAAGAGCTTGCTTCTCGTGCGAATTTAGATTTATTGTCAAAAGAATTTCCTGCTGATTTTGCAATGGTTAGAGCGCTATTGATGTCTTTGTAATCATATTTGTAGATAAGAAAGGGCGTTTATTGACGCCCTTTTTTTTGGGAAGCTAAAATGAGTAAAGTATTAAAAGATCTTTTAAGTCAGTTGAATTTAGAAAAATTAGAAGAAAACCTATTCCGTGGTAATAACCAAGATCTTGGTACTGGCCGTGTTTTTGGCGGGCAAGTTATGGGGCAAGCTATTTCAGCTGCCAAAGAAACCGTCAGTGAAAATAGAAATGTTCATTCTTTTCACTCCTATTTTCTGCTTGAAGGAGAAACTGATAAGCCAATTGTCTATGATATTGAGCGCATTCGTGATGGTAAAAGCCTGTCGACAAGGCGCGTTAAAGCCATTCAAAATGGCAAAGCTATTTTTTTTATGACCGCCTCTTTTAAAAATAGAGAGCATGGCTTTGAGCATCAATTAGAGATGCCTGATGTGCCGCCGCCTGAAGATTTAATTTCAGAACAAGAAATGTCACTGCTGCACACGGATACATTACCGGAATCGATACGAGATAAACTTATTTCTGAAAAGCCGATAGAGATGCGGCCTGTCACCTTTGTCAATCCGAGTAATCCTGAGGTTGAGTCTGCTAAACGATTTATTTGGTGCAGAGCAAATGGAAAGATGCCCAATGATTTACGTATACATCGTTATTTATTAGCATACGCTTCTGACTTTAACTTCCTGCCAACCGCACTACAACCCCATGGTGTGTCGTTTTTATCCCCTGGTATGCAAGTTGTTACTATTGATCATTCTATGTGGTTTCATCATGATTTCCGTTTAGATGACTGGTTATTATATGTCGTTGAAAGTCCTGCTGCATCGGATGGATGCGCTCTAGTAAAGGGGCATTTTTATACAAGGGAGGGTAAATTAGTCGCTTCAACGATTCAGGAAGGCTTGATTCGCCAAAGAAAAGTGAGACCATTAACTAAATAAAAACCAGGAAGCCTTTTTAGCAGTTTTTAACAAAGGGTCTAACTTAAGGTCAGTCTACACCTTTATCAGTTCATGGGATTAAGTGTGCATGAGCATTTTTATTAGCTTAGACTTTGATCAATAAAGCATCTTAGAAAATTATCATAAGAGTGATTTATACTCTGAGAGATCATTTATTTTTATCTATTAGAAATAAGATAATTTATTGGACTTATATCTCTGCTCCAATAATAGATGTATCAATGTGGGTGGTACGTAAATCAGAGTGGTCTAATCATTCTGGAAGCGTACGAATGTCAGAGTCATTTTTTAATACGCCAGTGGCAAAAGAATGCCGAAATATGTTTACTAATCCCTGATTTTTTATTGCAGTGCTTAGCTTTCTGGTAAAGTCGAAGCATATCAATGATCTCTACACAAGATCGCTCCATTTACGCTCGCTTTTTCTGTGTATTTTTCAAGCCAATTCAGCCCGTTTATCGGTCATGCATTGACTTTTACTTGACAATGTACAAAATATCACTCAGCAACAAAAAAAGCCTTTTTTGCACTCTCCGTTACGTTGTTTTATTAATAATACTTCGCTCTGTAGTTTTTAAGTTCTAGTCTATTTTTTACGCTATTCAAGCCTTTTGAAGGCAACCTTACATTAAAATTACAGGATATTATTATGTCTACTAAAGAACAAGGAACCGTTAAATAGTTCAACGAAGCGCAAGGTTTTAAAACCTTAACTGAAGGCCAAAAAGTAGAATTCACCGTAAGCCAAGGTCAAAAAGGCCTGCAAGCAGACAGTATCGTAGCGCTTTAATTTACTGCGATATTTTAGCTCCGCCACAGAGCAAATTTAATATTAAAAAATGGTAAACCTTTGTGGGTTTACCATTTTTTTCACTCTAAAATTGGGTAAATGTAATACCAAAAAAAGAGATAATAGTATCAATTCAGAAATACCAAAATACAGCTCTAAAGAAGTATTGGTTCAAGCATTTACATAATATATTGATGAGCATGGTTACATTTGGGAAACGTTTAAACCAGGATGGCCACAACTCTGGAAAATTACCGCACGTTCCAGAACTCGGTATATGCTTTAGTTTATTGAGCAACATCAGGTGGCTACGCTTGATATTCCGAAAGAGTCGCGTTGGTATATTGGTGGTAATGCATCGTTCGGGTATGCTTAATAATACCAAAAGAACTAAAAAGGAGATCACCCTTGCTGGTTAAAATCATCCCTAACTGCGTTGTGAGTTTTGAAGTGAGAACAACTATCTCCTGCAACTCTTGCCTTGTTAGTGCCGATTTTTCCTTCGCAATCATTGATCACTTCATTAATTCCTTTGGTATAAAAAAATACTTTTCCTATTTAGTTGCAGGTTTTTCAATACAAAATGGCTAAATCAGGTGATTTAGTTTTGCACACTGTAATAGCTGAATTGTAAAAATTGTAATAGCTGGACTGCCATCTAATTGATTAAATATTAATCGGGTTTAAATTATATTTGTTGTATTTAATGGATGCCTGCAATTTATTACCTCGCTCGCTTTTACCCGATTGCGTGCACAGTAGTGGCTAAGTGAATTTGGTCATCTTTTTTGCTTTGTAAAGAGTAATCTCGCCGACTTAGTTTTCTATATCTATTATGAAGTCGTTCTACCGTTCAACAATGTATCTTCGGTATATCATGCCACTTGGTTGTGTATTGCGGAGTAAGAAATTGTCGGCGCATGGCCCACTTTTCATCTATTCCTTGACTGGCGATTAACACGCTATCAGTACCGTATTTTTGATTAATATTATCCAGCACTTTCATTACTCTATCATCACTTTTAGGCTCGCTAAACAGTTCAAATTGTTGATGCTTTTCACTGCTCAAATTCAATAAACCGATACCCACTTTGTAATATTGGATACCCGGTTGAAAAAGTGAATCAATATTATCATTGATTGCCTTAAGTAAATCCAAGGTATTATTCGTCGCTCGGGTAAAGTGCTTGATGATTTTAAAACTACGTGGCTGTCTATCAAAAGGGCTATTTGCAGCAAAGGCCATTAAGGTGCCGCAAAGTGAGCCTTGTTGACGAGCTTTAACAGCTGCAATCGCGGTGTGTTTAGCGAGTGCTTGTTGTAAAGTCGTTATTTCAATAATGCGTTGACCAATACTTCTTGTTGAGAATATTTGCTGTTTATCTACACGCGTTTCATCCCAGCCTTTGCATACTTGACCATTAAGCTCCTTAATCGTTCGCAGCACCTCAACATTAAAGCTCTGGTGAATTTCATGGCTATTAAGGCGCATTAATTTAGAGACGTTATTAATTCCTAGCGCGGATAACTTTTTAGCTGTGCTATGGCCAATTCCCCAGACATCGGCAGGTGCTAACTGCTTAAAAAGCTGTTCCCTTATTTTGGGGTTATCCAGCAGGCAGACACCCTGGTAATCAGGCCATTTTTTAGCAATATGATTTGCCAATTTTGCCAAGGTTAATGTTGAGCCTAAGCCAACACAAACAGGTAATCGGGTTTCTTTCCAAACAGCTTTACGTATTTTTTTTGCATGCTGGACAAGGCAAGGTATGGAGCTGCAACGGTCAAAGGTAAGAAATGACTCATCGATAGAGTAGATATGCTGCAATGATGCAAAACGCCCAATGATCTGCATCATTTTACTGGAAAGATCGGCATACAGCTCATAGTTTGATGAGCAGACAATGATGCCCATTTTTTCGCATAGCAATTTCGCTTTGAAGTAGGGTTGGAATTTTTTAATACCCAGCGCAATAGCTTGTTTATTGGCTGCCACGATACAGCCATCATTATTGGATAAAACAATAATAGGCCTGCCACGCCATTCAGGACGAAATACCTGCTCAGCACTACAATAAAATGAATTGGCGTCGATCAGCGCAAACATTAAAGGGTTGACAAGAGTAGGTGGCTTTGATGATGACAGCGAATAGAGCGGATCACCACACCTTCAATCGTAAACTGATCATCTTGAGTGATCTGCACGTCTTGATTATTTTTATTCGCAGAGAGTAATAAACGTCGCTGTGTATCTATTATTTTACAGATAAACTCACCATTAAAGTTAGCCACGATAATATCATGATTTTTAACTTGAACTTGCCTATCAACAATTAAGATGTCGCCATTAAAAATGCCAATACCCTGCATCGAATGACCATCCGCTCTGCCGATAAAGGTGGCACTGGGATGCTCGATTAATAATGCATCTAGGCTTAAGGGCAGTTGTAAATAATCACTGGCAGGGCTTTCAAAGCCTGTAATCCCTGCACTAGCGTAAATCGGGATAAATTTCATAATAAACCACTGTTTAAATATACAGTTTAATTATAAGCAGAAAGCAATTTAAAGCAATATTTTTCAACAAAAAAACAGGTAAGTGGCATGAAGTGGGATTCATGATCAACTATATTCCAGTAAATGTTTCGCTTAGTTTTTTTGTAAATCCAGCAAAATATTTCAGGTAGATAGGTATGCTGGGAGCTCAATATCAACTGGTAACTGCTTTATTCTATAAAGTTCCAATTGAATTAATGAATGCTGTAAACAATCAAGTTAACGGTGGGAATATGTCACTGATAAGTGATTTTAGAAGGAAGTCATTTTCTCATTAAAAAAGTCTAAGCAAATGTTAGACTTTTTATCGATATTAACTTAGCAAACTTATTATAGGCTTTCTGTAAATGTACGTGTTAATACGTCTTGCTGTTGCTCTGGCGTCAAAGAATTGAAGCGTACCGCATAACCCGATACACGAATAGTCAACTGAGGGTAGTTTTCTGGGTGCTTGATAGCATCTTCCAAAGTCTCTCTTTTCAAAACATTCACGTTTAAATGTTGACCGCCTTCCTGTGCTTTAGGTGCTTCGATAGCCACTGCACGTGACTCATATTCACCCAGTTCAGACGCAGGGACAACCTGATCTTCTATGTATTGAGCAGGAGCAACTAAACAGCGAGCTTCATTTTTTTCATTGTCTAGCAGCCAGATAGAGTTTAATAAGTTCTCGTTAGCTGATTTTGTAATTTGAATACCTTGGATCATGATTTTCTCTCCTATTTGTGGTTTGATTTGTGATGATTTAAAATGTTTCTTAAGTACTTATATCTTGAAAAAGATGACTAACAAAAAACACGTGCTTACTCTATGGTTTTATGACTAGAAAAAGCCTTTAAATGTATGGGCTTTGATGTCATAAGTGATGATTTTTGGTAGTCATGTTGTCCAATATTACCCGCCTTCTTGTGCGGCGGGATCCTGAATGTTTTGTCTTCTATTTCACCCAAGTCAGAAGAGATATAATCTGAACTTCAGCATAAGCATTGTCTTTAACACATAAACAACCTGCCTGTGGGTTCGCTTAGTCTAATAAGCAGAAAAAGTTAAGCAAATATGTGTTTTCAGTTTGAGTGGTTTGGATTCCCAAAGGTATCTGAAGCTCCTTAATGTGGGGTAATAAAATAAAGTAATAAAATTACAATTTTTGTTGAATATTTAAAGTGTTATTGAATAAATCTAAGTTAATTATATGGGTTGCATTGATTGCTGTAAATCAATATATCCCTATTTTAATTGTGGTGTATTTGACTCAAATCATTGCAGAGTTCACAGTTTGCTATCCTGTTAGCAAAATATAGTATTGGATTAATTTTCGTTGTGGTTGTGTTTTATTTTTCTTATTGATTTTTTTGTTGTTAAGTAACCAAATTTTCATTCATAATAATTTTATATCTATAAAATAAAGAGGGAAAGATGAGCTGGAAAAAATTTATTACACAGCAAGAATCGATGGAATATTACAATATTCTTCAGGAATTTTTAAAATCTCAAAAAAATTTAGAGAAAAATATTTATCCGCCTGAGCATCTTGTTTTTAATGCATTTAATTTAACTGCATTAGACAATGTTAAAGTGGTTATTTTAGGACAAGATCCTTATCATCGAGAAGGGCAGGCCCATGGTCTTAGTTTTTCAGTACCGGAAGGTATAAAAATACCACCTTCACTGCGTAATATTTATAAAGAATTATCAACTTCTATCGAAGGCTATAAAATACCTGAATCAGGGAATTTGGAGCATTGGGCAAAGCAAGGTGTTTTACTGTTAAATTCGGTGTTGACTGTTGAACAGGCTGTGCCTGGTTGTCATGCAAAAAAAGGATGGGAAACCTTCACTGACAATGCGATTGGCGAAATAAATAATACTTGTAGTGATGTGATATTTTTATTATGGGGAAGTTACGCCCAGAAAAAGGCAAGTTTAATAGATAAAAATAAGCACACCATTTTAACATCAGCACATCCCTCGCCTTTGTCTGCATATCGAGGATTTTTAGGTTGTAAGCATTTTAGTCAAGTAAATAAAATATTGGCTGAACGGCAGAAAAAATTAATTATCTGGTAATGTGACATAGTTCTGCGGTTTTTTTTCTTTACTCTGATACAGTTGTGAGTATTGTTTTACAAATTTGTGAGTGTTTATTATGCTATCTACTATCCATAAAGATCATGTTAATATTAGCAAGCTGTTAAGATTGTTAAGGAAAAAAGTTAAACTTTTAGAAAATGATCAAGGGGTAGATTATCGCTTAATGAAAGCAATAATCACATATTTACGAAATTATTCTGATAAATACCATCACCCGATGGAAGATATGATTTATGAATATTATTTGAAATATCGTATTGTCTCCGATGAAGTTGCCAATCGTTTATCTCTAGAGCATAAATTAGTAAAAGAAATTACTATTGAACTGGATCAATTGTTAGATATGATTTTACTTGATGCCGTTGTGCCTAAAGAACAGTGCATTGAAAAGTTAAAAAACTTTATAAAATTACAGATGGCGCATATGGCCTACGAAGAACAAGAAATATTGCCTAAAATTGAAGCAAGCTTAACAGAAAAAGACTGGAAAATTCTTGGACAGCAGTGGCAGCATGAGGGGAACATTGATCCCTTATTTGGTGATAAAGTTGCTGATGAGTATAAGAAATTATCTGAGCGTATTAAGCAAGGTTAATCTTTAAAATACAACATCGTAAACTGATAAAAACTATTCTTACTTACTATTAGGGTAATTTTGAACGGTTTAAATTGTCATACAATAGAGTGTATGACAATCCTCTTCTACTATTTTGCAGTGTCTAACTCCGCGCTGTTATACCTATTTATAATCGACCTTGTCCATTTTTATCCCCTTTTATTATGGATCTGCGCAGTCACAATAGCTGACGTAAAAAAGCCTATATAATTTCGTGGTCAATACAGTTTATTGATTTCTCAAGCAATGAGGGACAGAATATTCTCACGCCCCGAAAAGGCTTTCTGTTAGAGCAATTTACACTTTGAATTCAGGGGCGCTTTTACCGGCAGGCTTATTGATAAAAATTTTCCATCCAGCTCTCAAGAATAAGGGCGGCCGATACACTGTCAATTTTGCCTTTTTCAAGGGCTTTATAACCACCATGTGTAAAGATAAATTCTTTTGCGCTAGCCGTGGTTAAACGTTCATCCTGTAAGGCAACTTTAACACCAAAGCGGCCATTTAAACGGTTGGCAAATTTTTTGGCGCGTTGTGTAATGGGCTGTTCACTGCCATCCATGTTCAGGGGTAAGCCTACAACAATTAAGTCAGGCATCCAGTCACGGATCACTTTTTCCACAATATCCCAGTTTGGAATACCGTCATTGGCTTTAATGGCTGATAATGGCTGGGCGGTTGCGGTGATCATTTGACCGGTTGCGACACCGATACTTTTTGTACCGAAATCAAAACTTAACAGGTTTGATGGTGATTTTAATGGTTCAGTCATGTGTATCCTGGCTTAAATGGTATGGTTATTATTACCCGGTTTTATAAAAAAAGCTGTAAGGGATTTGATGGGTTATGCGTGGCCTATCTCAGTTGATAATTGTTCGGGATTTATTCCCAGCCGTTGTAAAGACTTAATCCAACGTTGTTCAACGGGCGTGTTGAATATTATGTCATTTTGACTTTCCATGCTAATCCAATGGTTGTCATTCATCTCTTGTTCTAATTGTCCAGAGCTCCAGCTTGCATAACCCAGCGTCACTATGTATTTTTCGGGCTCATTTTTAGTGCCCAGTGTTGATAAAATTGTATTGGAATTGGATACCATCAGCTGGTCATTAAGCTTGGTACTTTGTGAATTATCGGCAACGGGTGAGTGTAATACAAATCCTCTTTCAAGCTCGAGTGGTCCGCCTAAAAAAACTGGATTCAGCAAGGGAGGTTCGGGATAATGGTCAATACTATCTACATTGTTTAATAATTCCTGCAGGGTTAATTTTACGGGAAAGTTAATAATAAAACCCATTGCCCCTTTTTCGTCATGTTCACAGATATAAACAACGGAATGTTTGAAATAAGGATCCTTCAAAGAGGGCATTGCAATTAAGAAATGATCCTTAAGTGTGTTGAGCACTTCCGGCGAATTATCAATTTTTACGCTTTCCATATGACGGCTCCTGATGATTGCCATACTTTGAGTATGGCAAAAATGACAAAGGTTACTGTTTTTTTGTGATGCGTTTTTCGATTGCATCCATTAATTTAGCACTGATATTGGTGCCATAGGCATTATCGATTTCCTGTATACAGGTCGGGCTGGTCACATTTATTTCAGTTACTTTGTTACCTATAACGTCCAGTCCAACAAAAATAAGGCCTTTTTCTTTTAGTGCAGGACCAATAGTATTGGCGATATGCCAGTCGCTTTCAGAAAGTGGCTGTGCCACACCGCGACCGCCGGCTGCTAAGTTTCCACGTGTTTCACCTAACGCTGGAATGCGTGCAAGTGCATAGGGCATTGGTTCGCCATCAATGATTAAGATACGTTTATCACCCGCAGTTATTTCTGGCATAAAGACTTGGGCCATGCAGTAACGTGTTTGATGCTCGGTTAATGTTTCGATGATCACGCCAACATTGACATCATCTTCTTTAATCCGAAATATTGAAGCGCCACCCATACCATCAAGCGGTTTTAGAATGACATCTTTATGTTTTTTATGAAATTCCCGAATTTTTAGACTGCTGCGAGTGACTAAGGTGGTGGGAGTGAACTCACTGAACCATGCTGTAAAGAGTTTTTCATTCGCATCACGCAAACTTTGCGGTTTATTAACAATTAAGCAGCCTTCCTGTTCCGCGCGCTCCAACAGGTAAGTTGCATAAATATATTCAGTATCAAAAGGAGGATCTTTGCGCATTAATACGGCATCAAGGTCAGAAAGCGGATGGTCTACACTATCTTCAAGCTGATAAAAATTATTGGCATCGCGCTGCACCGTTAGTTTTCTGCTGCTTGCAAAACAGCGACCATTCTCTAAAGACAGATCCTGCA
>JBLHWW010000041.1:0-23177 GCA_047629075.1 Psychromonas sp.
TCGCCAGAGCTAAATCCAATTGAACAAGTCTGGGCATGGTTAAGGGACAATGATTTGGCCAATTTTTCATTTAAAGATTATGAACATATAGTTGAGCAGGTTAGCCGGAGGTGGAATAACTTTAGGCATCAGGTAGAGCAGGTAAAGACGCTCTGTCAAAGGGAGTGGACAAATCTGATCACTTAATTATTTCTTTTGGTATCACTGCCACAAAGGACACCGAGGCGCTGCGTGCTACACAGAGTAAAGACTAAAACAGTGGTTACTAAGCTAAATAATGCATTTTTGTAATAAACTTTAAGGGTCTACCACAGAGTGCACAGAGGCGCTCCATAAAGAAATACTCCAATAGATGTCAGCGTACACAATATAATTACCTATCTCTTTCCTATTACAGGACATGATGCAATTAGGTCATGAATATATAATGCAAACTTAGATTCGAAACCACTAGTCATAAATCAAGCTATCTACTAAGAATGAAAGCATTCAATTTTAGCTCGATAATGCATCTTTTAAACAGGCAGAGGAGAATCAATTAATTGTTTCTTTAACTGTTTTTTTTCTAAACGGCGGCGCTTAAAAAAGGCGCTTATTTTTGCTGCACTTTGCTCGGCAAAAACACCTGCAGTGACCTCCAGCTGATGATTTAACTGCTCACTCTGCACCAGATTAAATACTGATCCCGCAGCGCCGGTTTTATAATCACCTGCACCATAAACAAGACGCTTAATACGTGCATGGACTAATGCACCGGCGCACATCGCGCAGGGCTCTAAGTTGACATATAAGGTACAGTCAATTAAACGGTAATTTTGGGTTTTTTGCCCCGCACTTTGTATTGCCATAATCTCCGCATGAGCACAGGCATTATGGTTAATAATGGACAAATTCCAACCTTCCCCCACTATTTTATTTTCTTTAACAATAACCGCGCCAACGGGTATTTCACCTAATGACTCGGCTTTATCTGCTAAAGAAAGGGCGTAGGCCATCCATTTTTGATCGTAGTATTGCTGCGTGTCATCAGACATTATAAAACCAGTGAATAATAGATTTCAGTTAACCTGTCCCCGTAAAGCAGAAATAACCACCCTGCAACGGCAAGATAGGGACCAAAGGGCATTGGCCGGCTCTGTTTATCCTTGGAGGCTAACAAAATAACAATACCGATAATCGCCCCAGAAAAAGAGGAAAGTAAAATAATAAGTGGTAATGCCTGCCAGCCGAACCAGGCTCCTAAAGCCGCCAACAGTTTAAAATCACCGTATCCCATTCCCTCTTTGCCAGTAACAATTTTAAATCCCCAATAGATAGACCAAAGCGTTAAATAACCAAAGATCGCGCCTAACACCGCACTGCTTATATCGGTAAAAGTGCCAGAAACATTTATTAACAGACCTAACCACAATAACGGCAGCGTAAGGCTATCGGGTAATAACATGGTATCGAAATCAATAAAAGTCAGGCTTATTAATACCCAGGTAAAGATTAAAGCAAATAATAATGGCCAACCAAACGGCACCAGATAAGCAACAGCCAAGGACAGTATTGCGGTTAATAATTCAATACTTGGATATCGTTTGCTGATTTTACAGCTGCAATGCGTACAGCATCCCTTTTGTAACAACCAGCTGATCACCGGGATATTTTCCGTTGGACCTATCAAATGCTGACAGTTTGGACAACGCGAATGAGGCAAGACAAGATTAAACGCATCCGGCTCAATCTTGATATTGGCATCGGGGAAAGAATCCGCACATTCCACTTTCCATTCCCGCTCCATCATCACTGGCAAACGATAGATAACTACATTTAAAAATGAACCTATCAACAAGCCTAGAATAGTAACTACTCCATAGAGATATGAAGGGCTATGCTCTAACAAGATGACAATATCATTCATAAAAATGAACCTATCAACAAGCACAGAATAGTGACTACTCCATAGAGATATGAAGAGGTCTGCTCTAACAAGATGATAATATCATTCATAAAAATGAACCTATCAACAAGCCCAGAATAGTGACTACTCCATAGAGATATGAAGAGGTTTGCTCTAACAAGATGATAATATCATTCATAAAACTGGCTACTTTCCGTTGCTGTTAATCTGCTGCTGGTGGGCATATTTCATCATCGCTAAAAAAGAAGGCGATTTCTTTTGCCGCAGAAACTGGGCTATCGGAACCATGCACCGCATTACAGCGGGTAGATTCAGCAAAATCGGCACGAATTGTACCTGCAGCCGCTTGGGTCGGATCGGTTTTACCAATCATTTCACGATACAGGTTGATTGCATTTTCAGCTTGTAAAACCTGAATGACCATTGGGCCGGAAGTCATAAAATCAATTAATGGTTGGTAAAATTCTCTGCCTTTATGCTCCGCATAAAAAGCCTCAGCTTGCTCACTGGTTAGGCGAACCATTTTTATTGCAACAGGCTGTAAACCAGCTCGTTCAAAACGCTCTAAAATTGTACCAGTAAGGTGTTTGCCTACGGCGTCGGGTTTAATGATTGAAAGTGTTCTTTCTAATGGCATAATGATGACTTAAATATTAATGAACAGAACGCCTAATATAACCGTATAATCCCTCGCCATCAATAAGAAGATGAATAGATGAAACGCAATCTCACACTTCTATCAACAAAAATGATACTTGCTGTTTATTTACCAACCTTGATTATCCTGATCGGAGTAGTAGCGACTTTCCCCAAATCAGCGCAGCATTTAACCGTATCTGATAATAATGAACAGCTTTATTTACAAAGCTGTCCTGAACTTGCGGCAGTTAAACCGCCTTCCGGTTTAGCAAAAAAACTCGAACTTCCCTTTACCCTGTTGAATTGGAATATCTTCAAACAACAAAATAAAAACTGGCAAAAAGCACTGCAAAAATGGAGTAAAAAATCTGACCTGCTTACCCTGCAGGAGATAAAATATTCTCCCGCATTTATAAATTTCAGCGAGATTAACAGCTGGTTATATTTTCAAAATTACGCATTCCAATATCAGAATGTTGTCTATGGAGTGAATACTCTCAGTAAAGTTGCGCCCAGTTATGTTTGCGGAACACGCTTTTCTGAGCCCTGGACAATGATCCCAAAAACAGGACTAGCAACTATCTATCCGTTAAATAACCTCCCTGATTCATTATTACTTATCAATATTCACGGGGTGAATTTCACTTTTACCACCGGCCCCCTTGTCGATCAGATACAACCTTACTTAACACTAATCAAATCTCATGCCGGGCCGGTAATATTTAGTGGCGATTTTAATACTTGGTCTGCTCGCCGCTTAGAGCAGGTTGCGAACATATTACAACAAGAGGGTTTTCAGGAAGCATTAATGGAATATGATCAACGTACTACTGTTTTTGGAAAGCCCCTAGATCATATTTATTATCGCGGGTTACGGGTGGTGGATAGCGCAAGTTGGGCAACTAAAACATCGGATCATAACCCTCAACTTGTCACTTTCAATCTCAAATAGCCGACAATGAAAATAAAAAATGGACCGAATCAAGGGATCGATTCAGGCTGAATAAGGAATGAGTGCCTTTGGACTTAAATAAACCAATTCATTTTTATGGTCAAGTGTGCGAGATGATTTTTTGTAACAAACTTAAAGGTATTACCACGAAGGACACAGAGTAAAAACACCTATATAAGTCCTTGTGAAAAAATATAGTTATTCATCCCCTTTCTATTGAAGAGGATGGTGGAATTAGGTCATGGATATATAATACAAACTTAACTCCAAAGACATTAGTGCGTTATACAGGAACGAAAAAAGATAATCAAAACTGTAACCACCTTATCTTTTTAACCCCGAAGAAGGTCTTGCTCGCTTAACTCAGTTGCCTGTTTCTATTCGTTTCTGCAAGATAAAAACGCTGGCTAGCCTTTATGGCTGCGCAACAAATCTTCCATGTCTGCTGCCGTAAGGGGTCTGCTAAAATAATAGCCCTGCATTTCTTCGCAATGATGCTGGCGTAAAAATTCCAGTTGAGATACCTCTTCCACACCTTCGGCTATCACGGTCAACCCCAGATTATGTGCCATCGAAATGATCGCCTGAGTTACCGCAGCATCGTCAGGCTCAGTGGTCACATAGGTAATAAAGGAGCGGTCTATCTTAAGCTTATCAATGGGGAAACGTTTCAGATAACTCAGGCTTGAATAGCCAGTGCCAAAGTCATCTATCGCCAGATTAATACCTAAGTCTTTCAGTTTATGTAGGGTCTCGACAGCACCTTCAACATCATCCATCAACATATTCTCAGTGATCTCAAGCTCTAGACAATGGACCGGCAGGCCAGTCTCCAACAGCACTTTTGATACCAGTTTATCAAGGCTCTGTTTAGCAAACTGCTGCACTGATATATTCACTGCAATCAGAATCTCGGGCAAGCCATCATCTAGCCATTCTTTTACCTGACGACATGCTTCTCTGAGCACCCACTCACCGATCGGCGAAATTAATCCGGTTTCTTCCGCGATCGGAATAAATTCAACCGGAGAAACCATTCCAAGTTCAGCACTATTCCAACGAAGCAGGGCTTCAGCACCGGTAATGCGCCCAGTCGGAATATCAACCTGCGGCTGGTAGTTGATCGAAAGCTCTTTATTATCAATGGCGTGCCGTAAAAAACTTTCCAGTTCCAGACGACGTTTCGCCACAACATTCATGGAGTTAACAAATAGTTCATAGTCATTCTTGCCCGCACGCTTAACGTAATACATTGCAGCATCGGCATTTTTAAGCAGGTTATCAACATTTTCACCATGATTAGGGAAGATAGCTATACCAATACTGGGGGTGACAACAATATCATGACCAGAAAGGTTAATACTGTCCCCGATCGCATTAAGTACTCGTCTAGCGGCATGTTTCGCATCTTTTATTTTTCCGATCTCGGGCAGTAATACTGTAAATTCATCGCCGCCAAGACGGGAAATCAAATTATCATCTATTGTATGGTTAAAACTCGTACCGCAGATACTGTCGCTGCCACGAACAATGTCGGTTAAACGTTTGGCCACTTCCTGTAAAAGCTGATCACCGATGCTGTGCCCAAGGGTATCGTTAATTCTTTTGAAGTTATCCAAGTCCAGAAATAAGACGGCCCCAAGGTGACCATACTGTTGTGCCCGTTGCATGGCTAGCTCAACCCGTTTCCGAAAGGCATTACGATTAGCTAATCCCGTAAGGCTATCAAAGTGAGCTAACTGAAGAATTTGGTCTTGCGCTTGTGTCAATTCAGTGACATCAACCACAGTACCCGATAACACCTTTGCAGCACCGTTTTCATCATAGAACACTTCAGCCTGATGCTGTACATGCAGGCGACTCCCGTCAGCCTGATTAAGACTATGATTCCAGCCCCCTTGCTGCTCTCCCTTAGCACTATCCCGCAACCGATGAACCCAGCCCATGAACTCTTTTCGTTCGCCAGGGGGCAGTCTGCTGATAAAACCGCGAAAGCTTGGTTTAGCAATACCCCGACGAAACCAGAGCATATGAAAAAGCTGTTCTGACCAGTAAATTTCATTATTCTGAAGATTCCACTCCCAATTGCCCAAGCGAGCGATACGTTGCGCATTACCTAAGCGTGATTCACTTTTCTGCAATTCCTGTAATTGCTCGGTAGTGTTACTGGCCCTTACCATGTAGCGCAATCGGTGTGCGAGAATCTCCCAGTTGAAAGGTTTAGTGACAAAATCAGTGGCACCTGCTTCATAAGCCTGACGTACCGAATCCAGATCGTCCTGTCCGGTCGCCATCAGTATCGGTACTAATTTACCACAGGGAAAACGGCGTAGCTGCCTGCAGACTTCAAAACCGCCTATACCCGGCATTTCAACATCCAGCAGCACAATATCCGGCTGTACTGACTCAAATAACTCTAATGCAGCAAAGCCATCTTTTGCTTCTATAACAGAAAAAATTTCTTTACCCAACGCCTGACGGGCCATAATCCGGGCTGTGACATCATCATCAACCACTAATACTCTGGTCAATTTAATGGCTCCACTGTTCATCTGAATTTTCTGCATTATTGTTCTCTTTAATTTTAATTAATGCCTTCCTAACCCGTTGATATTCTCCATCGATACTTGCGCACAGCCATCCTGCCTGCTCGAGATCTTTATCCCGCACCCTTTTTTCCAGCGTTTTACACAACTCAGCCAGCTTATGAGCACCCAGATTATAGCTACTGGATTTGAAGCTATGGGCTGCCTTGCGCAGCGCTTCAGGATCGGAGCTTGCCAGCCCCTGATTTAACTGTTCGATATCAACAGGAGACTTTTCCAGATAAGCTTCAATAATACGATTAAAGAAACCATCGTTATCATCCATCTCCTGAAGCTGCGCAATAGTTGCCAGCAACAGTGGCGCATCCGACACCGCCATTTCAAGCTCAGCAGCTTCTGTAACCGTCGTTTTATCAACAACCATTTCAGGCTCAACAGCCTTCGTCACAGACGCTTCCTTAACAACCACAGGCTCAACAACGGTAATTGAGCCTGAAGCATCCGGAAGCCAGCGCTGCAGCAGCATTACGATTTGCGCTTTATTGAATGGCTTGGACAGATAATCATCCATACCTGCACTGATGCAGCGCTGACGATCTTCGAGCATAGCGTTTGCAGTAAGGGCAATGATCGGCAGACGCGGCGATCCGTTTTCCTGCTCTTTCTGACGGATTAGAGCCGTTGCCCGATAACCGTCCATCACTGGCATCTGACAATCCATTAATACCAGATCATAGTGCTGTTCTTGTAATCGTTTCAGTGCTTTGACACCATTCCCGGCAACATCTAGCTCGACACCTAAACCACTCAGAATCTGCACAGCGAATTCCTGATTAACCGGATGATCTTCCACCAGTAGTATCTTACCCTGCAGTGCTACCGGTTGTTTCTGGATCGTGCTTACGGGCAAAGCATCATCACTCAAAGTTTGCTCAGTAGGCTTTAATTTAAGGTCAAACCAGAAAGTAGTTCCGTGAGCTAACTCACTGCTAAAGCCGATACTTCCCCCCATCATTTCTATCAATTGTTTGGAGATAGCAAGACCTAACCCAGTACCGCCATAATTACGAGTGGTCGAACTATCAGCCTGAGAGAATGACTCAAAAATCCTATTCTGATTCTCAGGCGCAATACCTATGCCAGTATCCTGCACCCGAATCTGCAATGATAACGCCGTCGTCGACTGTTCAAAGATAACCGCAGATACCAAAACTTCACCTTGCTGCGTAAACTTAATCGCGTTGCTGATAAGATTAGTTAATATCTGGCGCAAGCGAATCCTATCACCCAGTACCCAAGTATTCATTTCCTGGGGCAAATTGTAATTTAGCTGCAATCCTTTTTTCTTAGCCAGAGGGCTAAGAGAAGTAACCAAATGCTTAATCAACTCCTGCAATTGTAAGGGGTGGTTGTCAATCTGCAGTTTACCCGCCTCAATTTTAGAAAAATCCAGAATATCGTTGATAATATCCAGCAATCCGAAGCCAGAGGATTTGATCATTTCCATAAAACGACGCTGTTCGCTGCTTATTTCAGTTTCCAGCACCAGCTCAGTCATACCCAGCACGCCGTTCATTGGGGTACGAATCTCATGACTCATGGTCGCCAGAAATTCACTTTTAGCCTGGCTGGCCTTCACCGCGATCTCTTTTTCATGCAGTGCTTGTTGAATATTATTGCGAATAGATGACTCCATAAAGACAAAAGATTCTGCCAAGCGGCCCACTTCATCACTATATTTCATCGCTAGACGTTTAATCTTTATGGTATCAGGGTTTTGCTGACTGAAATCCTGGGTTGGTAATGCCTTAGCATAAGACGCTAGGGTATTCAGCGGACGGGATATACGAAACACTAAAAGTAGTGCGGCAGCTAAACCTAGCAGAGAAATCAGGGCAATAATAATACTCTGTCGCTTTATCAGGTTTTTACCCGGTGCTTTGATTTCGGCCATCGGGACAACCACGCCCAGATACCAGTCGAATGCTTTAAAGTAGCTGGTGAAAACTTCGACCTCACGATCACCGGAAAAGGGATCGTGATAACTGAGAGCGCTCTTATTTTTGCCATTTGCGGCAATAATATTATCCAGTACGCTGCTGTATCGCGGCAAAGAGAGATCCCTAAACTTATCTAAGCTATCTCTAGGAGGCGCAATAAGAATTTTTTTATCGCCATCAAAGAGAAAAGCATAGCCAGTTGTTGCTATCTTAATCTTAGTAAAAGTCTGGGTCAGGGTAGCAATAATACTGTCCATCTTACGTTGGCTTTCCTGCTCAACATTATCGAAGTTGACAATCACAGCCAGCGTCCAGGGCCAGCCATTGACGGGCATAAACTGCCCCATAAATTGCCCTGGTGTTGTTCGCCCTGGTTTATGCCAGGAAAAAATCGCCGTATCGCCGCGCGGCCCCAGCTCATCGTTCTGCATGGCTTGATAAATCAAACGCCCTTTAACATCCCGAATACCATTAATCGCCGCCCCATCGAGCTCCGCTTGATTAGAAGCAAGAATAGTACCCTTGTGATCAAACAGAAAAATGTCACCGCTAGGATAATCAATTTTAGATAGCCAGCGCTTGGCTCTTTGCTGTGTTTCCTCTTCGCGCAAACTGCCATCTCGACTCAGCTGCATAAATTCGCGCAGCACAGAATTACTTACTTTGGCAGTCTGTACCATCTCTGTTTTTAACTGTGTCAGCAGCTCAATTTTATCACTGATCAGTTGATCATAACTACTGCGAATATTCAGTTCGGCCAGTTGCAGCACATTTTCAGCCGATGACTGTTCCGCCCGAAGCATCGCGTTGCCGACATCACGTTGAGTAAAGTACAAAATAGCCGCAGAGGTGATCACCAGCACCAGCAGGATCAGCGCCACCACCTTAAATTTTAACGAAGTAAAAATCATTGCGGAAGCTCAATCTGCCAGTATAATTTATCCGCTGCAGCAAGCAGGTCGGCATTAACGTACAGACCTATCTTTTCTGCGGTTTTCATATTCATGACCATCCTGAAGGATCCCTCAAAGTGCTGTTTCAGATTGCGCGGTTTAGCGCCGTTGATTATTTGCCCGATATTGTCAGCCAAAAACATTCCTTCAGGCCCAATTCCTGAACTCCGGATCAGACTTAGCAGGAAACCATAACCGACTTGCTTCTCACCATCCTGTGCGAATGTTGGAATATCAAAGCGATTAGCAGTTTTTACAAGCTTGGGGATAGTTCTGGCATTTACCCCACCTTGAGTGGAAACAAAAATAGCATCAACCTTTTCTGCCAACTGATTAAAGCACTCTAGAACAGTCTGCTCTGCCCGCTGTTGATCAGCAATATCACTCTGGGTATAACAAGATACAATTTCAAATCCCAGCTCTGCCGAGGTCTGCTCGAGCAAATCCATACCCGCATAGCTTCTGCCACTGATTGTATTTTCATAAAACACGCCCAGTTTTTTAAATCCGATCAGCTGGTGAAAAACCTGTATCTGTTGTTGCTGAAACCCGGGATCATAACTTGCAAATAGCTGCTCATAACCTGAATCATCCAAACTTTTAATAATACCAGAACGCAGCGGATCCGAAGTAGAAATCACAACGGTGGGCACTTGATGATGATTATTGGCCAGATCCTGCCCCGCCCAGGTGCCCATAGCAAAAACCATATCAATATCTTTGTTATGATTGAGCCTGGGTATCAGACTGTTACGAGCTTTCTTGCGGACAATCTCGTCCCAACCGGCTGAATAGTAGCCATCAGCAACAAATTCCAAATACTCGCTATTAATATTATGTGACAACCATAGCCACAATTTTTGAGTATCTTTCTCGGGAAAGTCAGGGAGATAAAAGGGTTCAATCCAGCCTAATTGGCTCAGACCTTTGGCCGTTGCATACAGATAATCATAATAATCTATGTAGTTACCGCCCTGATAATAGACGATACGCCAAGGTTTATCTGGCTTAGTTTGCGGACGACTACTGAAATCCGCAGCATGAACACTCGTCATCAGAACACTGCAGCACAGCACCAGCCAGATAAAAATATCTTGTGTTTTTTTCATAATTTCTCAGTACTCCTGCCTGCCACTAATATTAATAGCCGATTTTATATATTATCTGCTGCCCTGAATTTCGCGGTAGATCTCATCGGCAGCTCCCAGCAGTAAAAGTGGGGGGTTAAAACCGACGATCTCTGCTGTTTTCAGATTCAGAGCTACCTTTGGAGGCTCCTCGAACAGCTGGGTCAGTTGATTTGGCTTGGCACCATTAAAAACTTTTGCAAAAGTCATAGCGTGGAATTCACCAATATACCTATAGCCTGCTCGTGAAAGACTTAGCATGAAACCATGTTTTACCTCTTCCACACCGGTTTGGGAAAATGTTGGTATACGATTACGGTTGGTAATACTTACCAGTTTTGAAATACTATTTATATTTATTCCACCTTGGCTCGTAACATAAATGGCATCTACCTGTTTTGACAATTTTTCAAAACATTCTGCGACGCTACGTTCAGCAATGCTCAAGTCAATAACATCGCTTTTTGTGTAGCAAGCGACTATCTCAAAGCCAAGTTTTTCCGATTGCGCTTTAATAACTTCAATCGCAGCGTAGCTTCTACCACTCACTGTATTTTCAAATGCTACGCCTAATTTTTTAAACTCAACTAGTTCATGAAAAACACGTAACTGCCTTTCATGGAGCGAAGGATCAATAGTAGCGTTAACATGATCAAACCCTGAATCACCTACGCTCTTAATTATTCCAGCCGCCAATGGATCGCTAGCGGAGATTACCATAGTAGGAATGCTATGCTGGTCATTAGCTAAATCCTTGCCAGCCCAAGTTCCCATGGCGATTATTAGATCAATATCCTGCTTATTTTTGAGCCGATCAATCACTGCTGTTGCACGTTGCTTACGGAACTCTTCATCCCAACCGACTGAATAATGTGCATCAGGAACAAACTCAATATATTCACTATTAAGATTTGAATTCAACCATAGCCAAAGCTGTGCAGTTTGTTCACCCTGCTGGCTGGGGATCGCTTCTTTATCGACCCAACCCAGTTGCATTAATCCCTTGATTGTTTCAACCAAAAGCTTCTGATATTCGATATACTCGCCGCCTTCATAATAGCCAATTCGCCAGCGTTTTCCATCATTTAATACGGGTTCACTAGAAAATTTATCATCAGTAAGTTCGGCTATGGCGGGCGTGGCGCCTAGAAAAAACACGCCCACCAGAACACATAACATATATCTAAATATATTCATATCTTATCCTCTATAATTTTCCAACGTCTAAAATCATATTTAGCTGATGCTAACTAGTCAGATTAGCAGGTTATCTCAATTATTATTTTCTTGGACATACTATTTGACACCATGAATCAAGAGCAATACGCCTACCCGAAGGCATAACATATATCTAAATATACTCAGACTTTACGCTCTATAATTATCCAATGCCTAAAATTACATTTAACTGATACTAACTACCAGATTAGCTGATTGCCTTAATGATTATTTTGTCGGACAGACTATTTTCTACCATAGACGAAAACGACGATCTAAAGTCTTTGCCATGAGCTAATTCGGGCGCAACATCATTGACTGTTTCATACAATGACGCGGCATGCGCCTCAGCGACTGTCAGGTTATTGATTCTGTCAAGCTCATCGTCTCCCACCCCTCCAGAAGCAATGATCTCGATGGGACCGGCAGGCATAAGACCACCATTGGTGGTTCGATACATCACGGTTTGCATGCCCGAAAGATAACTATCAATAGGGGCATTTTCTATCGAAGAAATCGCCCGATCGGATAACTTTGATTGCTGTAAAACAAAGATCAGCTGCTCACGCATCTCAGCCAAATAATCTCCCTGGTAATACCCCCCCGCACAAGTGACTCCACGTGCGAAGGTAAGAGCGATAAAGCATGCCATCACAGAAGGCAACAAACGTCCCTGATGCAAAGCCTCATATAGATTACTGGAGGTAAGCTCGATCTCCCAAAACTCCCCACTATCATCAACACCTACTAGCTTGCAATGGGTTCCTTCCTGAATGGGCAACAAAGGAATTTTTTGTCCATCGTCCCCTACTCCCCAAAACATAAAAGTTCCACTGGCTTTCGATGATTGATGACGAATATCCTTTTTTTCTGTCAAACGTCGCTCTAACTCACATTTAGTCCAGCACCCCTTTATACCGTCTAACCCTACCAGAAAATTTTCTCGAAGGGAGGAGCAAAACAATAATTGGTGCGCAAGACTGTCGCTATTTTGTAGATCCTTACGTAATAAAATAGAAACAATTTTTTCCAACTCCATATAGACGAGAGCGGGCTTGGTGGTCAGAGTACCCAGTATTTCCCCCCAGATAAACTGATTTACCAACATAGACTGCTCACTGTAACCTGCAACAGCCACCGACTCTTCATTCACATTGTATTTCTTGAACACGCTCGATAAAGTTGAAGCTACTTGTTGTGGAATAGAGCATTCCACGACTCGCTTTCTTAATACTTTTTCCGCTCGCGCGATCATTTCTTCATTGACCTTTGCCACCTCAGACACCATTTTTCGTTTCATTCTATCTGGAAATAGAGGTAAGCGAAGCGGCAACTTACTTCCTTCAGTTGCATATAACAAAGCTCCTCTAGGGTAAGTCATATTATCTAGCGGGATACTGCCACAGGCAAAAATTGGCACGGTTTTAGCGGGAGAGCCATCGGGTAGTTTACGCTGGCTGAACAGCAGCGTTCCCTGCACCGATTGAGCGAAGTAATCAACACCATGGTGGTTAGCCGTCAGCACTACGGGGCTCTGTTTCAGCTCTTCCCGCGCCATTGCGGCGACCTCTTCCCCCAGCAGGGGTAA
The DNA here is from genome assembly GCA_047629075.1 of Psychromonas sp. Taxonomy (GTDB): domain Bacteria; phylum Pseudomonadota; class Gammaproteobacteria; order Enterobacterales; family Psychromonadaceae; genus Psychromonas. The sequence continues at coordinate 12,930 of JBLHWW010000041.1, forward strand.
AGCATATTCATAAACAGCATCCCCCAGATCGTCTGCTGACTGGTAGCGTTCGCTGGCAGTTTTAGTCACCACATCGAGATACTCGCTCAGCGGCAGTTCTCCGTACAACTCCAATGTTCTGTCGACAATTGGCACACGTTTCCTGATCTCAGCCAGATAGTATTCGATCAAAGAGTCATTTTCTGTGGTGCAGTCGTCTGTCTTAAGTTTATTCATACTACGAAGTTCCTTGCTGTGTTTGTTGCCGCTGTTTGGCATCACGACCTGTCAACCAGATAAAAATAATGGCCATAACGATATATGCCAGCCCCAGATAAGTGATGCCAATACTCACATCCTCGAATAGAAACAGCCAGGCGAAAATGATCGGCCCAAGCATTTGGCCGATACGGCTGGAGGCCCGAAATATGCCCATCGCCTTGCCTTCACCAAGCTCCTGAGTAATATCCAGTTTCAACAGAAAAACGCTCTGCGCCGACAGTACCAGACAGTTGGACAGTCCCAACAAAAAAATGGCAATGGTGGTCGCCAGCAGCCCGTCCCAGAGACTGAAAGTAAGGAATGCACTAGCCCCTAACAAGCTGCCGATCAGCACCAGCTGTTGTTTATTTTCGGTCGCATCTATCAACCGTCCAACTCTTGGGGCAAGTACAGCGATGCAGACACCAAACAACATCAGCACCTGACCTATAGTGGATTCCGAGACACCTTGTCGATTAAGATAAACCGGACTGAAATAGTTAAGAAAACCAACCACGGCAATAGACGCCGGCATGCTGCTGAAAAAGATGGCAGCCAGCACCCGCTTGTCCAGCAAGAAACGGCGCAAAACTGACTTACCCGTATGTTGCAACGGCACACTTTTAGTCTTGCTTGGCGTCGTGGCGGGATACCCCAAGATCAGCAGACTATATACAACTACTGAGGTAATAATCACCGCACCGCTGAGGAATACCACCTCGTAACCAAACTGCTCGGCCATCACCGCACCGGTGGCGGCACCGCAAATACTGCCGGCATAAAGACCAGCAGCCAAATGGGCCATTCCCTGCGCCTTAGTGGATTTATCCGTATTACGAATAACAAAACCGTGCGAGGACAGTTGTACCAGGCCGTAACCAAGCCCCACCAGTCCACGGGAAAGGATAAAATGCAGGGCATCTGGAGCCATCCAGGAATATAGAGCACCGAGTGTTGCCAGTGCCAGTCCCGCATAAAAAGGTTCCTGCCAGCCGCGCCGGTCAAACCAGACGCCCGCCAGCAGAATCGCCACACCAACACAGAAAAATTCAACGGAGATCGGCAGCCCCATCATTATATTTTGTGATAGCCCGAAGAAATCTTCTTCCATTTTGCCCATATACAGCGGAATAAAAGCCATCGACAGATCTATGCCGAATAGAAAGGCAAAGATTGCCGGCCGCATCAGCCGGTAGTCCACAGCTTCCTTTTGCTGCTCAGCCGTCTTGACCCGGGCAGTGAGTCTGGAGATCAATACAAAGGAGACTTCGAGACAGATCAGTGCAGCAATTAAGATCGCCGTAACTCCTGCCGCCAGCAACTCAGACAAAGCATCGGGCATGGTATTTGTATCGTCAAGCAGGTTTATATATAACCACAGGAAAGTAAGTAGCGCTGTGCCCAGCACTAGGCTTATGCCCGCAGCAGGCTTTTTTTCCAGCCAGAATCTAGCTGCCGGAGCATATAGGTTAAACATGGTAAGAACCAGCACACCTGCCGACAGCGACCATAACAGCGCCTGAAGTTCTGCGGTCTCTGCCATACCTTGTTTAAGATAGGTCAGCTTATCTGAGAAAACAGCCCCCATACTGAGCAATAAATAAGTAATTGTCAGACTCAGAGGCAACATCAATAATACGGTAATAGTGACAGGGCGTATTTTCATAAGCACTTAAACCACCTGTTTCCAGTCTTCAGTAACTATTCTATCTTGATCCTTATTTAATACTTTTGACAAGCTACTTTTTTTTGGGAGCAGACGGTACACAGCATCAAATAACATGACCGGATCAGAGCTTATCTGCCAGCCGTCGGAATTCTGTTTAATACGAATTTTTGCCTGCTCATCATGCCAACGGCAGCGATGAGGTAACACGTCAATATTTGAGATATTAAGGTTTTCCATCCGACTATAGATATAAGCTACCGCCAACGCACCTGTTCCACAAGCCAAGGTCTCTCTATTGATGCCCCGTTCAAAACAACGGTTTTCTATCTCCCCTGAAGCAAGACGACGGGCAAAATTAATATTTATGCCCGCAGGAAAAATATGCCGCATCCGGTTGTTTATATAGTTGCCGATATGCTCGATCAGCCAGGAACCAAAGCTTTCGCGACGTTCAGCATCTTGATCGGACCCGGCAAAAATATAGTCCGCCTGTTCTGGGGTGGAAAAGTCACTATCGGGGAAGATCACCAGGTGGGGTTCACCGGTAAACACCAGCAGTGATCTAATACGTAACTCGGTATCGTTTGTGTAAGCTTTCAGATCACCAGGGCGAAACTTCACGACTAACTCCTGCATCTCATGAATGGCTGGAGCAACCTGACCTGTGTATTCAAAGTCCACCAATTCCGGTGGCGTTAATCGCGGATGCCCAAGATTAACCCAGCTACCAATCTGGTCATTCTCTGCTCCAATATTGATAACCTTAGGGGTTGCCAGAGGGATCTCAGTCATTATGGAAGCGTTACTTATACCATGTTTATCTAATAAGTAATTGGCAATACACATCAGACCATTGCCGCAGCACAGGGCTTCTTCACCCGACGGTTCAAACATTCGAAACAAAAATTCAGCCTGTTCTTCCTGTGGAGGTCGCGTCCAATAGTCCCGGCTAAGATTAATAGATTGCAGTGATGACTTATTACAACGCTGAATGATCAGCAAATTATCACAACCTACACCGAAGCTAATGTTGGTAGCCTGGAATGCGAAACGGGACATGTCATGCTCGCTGAGCACAGTCTGATCGGTCTCATCGACAATAACAAAACTATTGCCACAGGATGTATATTTAACGAAAGGAATAAATTGCATAATATTAGTTATCCGAGTTCTTATTCTGAATTTTGAGTCAGATTTTAAAATTTCTTTTATTTTACTTCCAGCAGCAGTATGTCAGGAAGGCGATCCCGATAATCAGACGTTTAGACGGGCCTGCATAAAATTCTGTCACCTATAGGTACAACCGAGGAGCAATGCATAATTTTCCAATGAGTTGCTAAAAGTAAAAAAGAATCCAAATAATTAATTAAAACATGACATTGAAATTGAAATTGTTCTTTTTATAACCTAAACATTTAACACTAATTTAACACAATCGCGAATGATTATCTCTTCTAAAAACAGATAGATTTCATCAAAATCACATAAAAAAGCAAAATATAACAACCTTTTGTAAACTCTACATAAAGAAAAACCTGCACAGATAATTGGCTGCTTAGATAAAGAATGATAAAAAATGTTTATTGCAGTAAAGCTAAAATAGCCGTTTTTTAGCGGGTTTAAAATAAAAATAATCATCTTTTTTAGCTAAGCGCTAATAAGAGAAATAGATTGTTAATAACCCATATAAATTAGCCGTCCGCGATGATTTTTTTCCCTGATATCCCGTTGCGTATTAATATGATTGCAGCCATGCCATACCCATTTAAAACGATAATTGGCTGCTGATTCATATTAACCGGATTGATATAAAAAAAGATAATGATCCAAGCTCATACGCTCCAAATCGCGCTATCGCAATTGAACTAAAAAGATAGGTATAAATGACAAATAAAAGAATATTGCGGACTGATACATTAAATTTTGGAGGAGTGGGATAACAAAGGTAAGTGAATTTGGAGCGCTACACGAGATTAAAAAAAATAATCACCCGGCTCTTATTGGTCAATGCAGTGCTCAATAGCTTGAATATTTAATCATTTAGAAATTGGAGCGGTACACGAGACTCGAACTCGTGACCCCGACCTTGGCAAGGTCGTGCTCTACCAACTGAGCTAGTACCGCATCACATTTTTAATAATATTTAATTTCTTCAAAATAAATTTGGAGCGGTACACGAGACTCGAACTCGTGACCCCGACCTTGGCAAGGTCGTGCTCTACCAACTGAGCTAGTACCGCGTCACATTTTATTTTCATAGCAAGTTTTCTAGGCATGTTGGAAGATACCTGCTTGTTATGAGGTGCGCATTATAATTATGGAGTAAATGAATGCAAGCTTTTTCTGCTGATTTCTCATTGACTAGTGCTTGTTTGCTGAGTTTTTGAGCAGACATTGTCCGCCTGCCCAAAAAAATATTTAAAACTTAAAAAAATGTTTTTGGTAATGCTGTAATTCAGAAATTGATTCTTTAATATCTTGAAGCGCAGTATGAGCGCCTGTTTTGTTATGCTCATTAACCATTTCCGGCGCCCAACGCTTTCCCAGTTCTTTAACGGTACTGACATCAATATTACGGTAATGAAAATAAGCTTCTAACGCCGGCATCTGACGCACTAAAAAACGACGATCTTGACCGATACTATTACCGCATAATGGTGCGGCCCCTGCTGGTACCCACTCCTTTAAAAAATCAAGGGTTGCTTGTTCGGCATTCGCACAACTGATTTGACTGCTCTTCACACGATCCGTTAAACCTGATTTACCATGCTGCGTTGTGCACCATTTATCCATCGCATCAAGTGCTTGATTACTTTGGTGAATAACAAATTCAGGCCCTTGTGCAAGAATATTTAAATCACTGTCAGTCACGATAGTGGCGATTTCAATTATTTTATCCGTATCTGGATTTAAACCGGTCATCTCCAAATCAATCCATACCAGGTTATCTTTATTCATCGTTATTCTGATCCTTTTCGCTACAAGAGAGCCGCATTTCTAAATTAATATAGTATGATACGGTATTAACACAATGAGTGATAGCTAAGGAAACCTGTGACCAAGAAGAAACGACTCAGTAAAAATCAAGTGCGCCGCGTTCAAACTAATCAGAAAAAACGTTTAACTAAAGATAACAGCGAACAATGGGACGAGTCTGAACTTGGTCCGCAGCTGGAAGGCATAGTGATCAGTCGTTTTGGACAACATGCAGATGTTGAAGATGAGCATGGAAAAATTGAACGTTGTAATTTGCGCAGAGCCATCAAATCTCTAGTAACCGGTGACCGGGTTGTATGGCGTGCCGGCAATCAGGCTTACCATGGTATCAGTGGCGTGATTGAAGCAGTACATCCGCGTACAACAGTGCTCACACGTCCTGATTATTATGATGGTATAAAACCTATCGCGGCCAATATTGACCATATTATTATCGTCAGCTCGATTGCCCCTGAGTTTTCTCGTAATATTATTGATCGCTACCTGATTGCCTGTGAAGATATTGGCATTACCCCCATTATCGTTTTAAATAAAAGTGATTTATTGAATGAACAATCAGCAAAATTAATAGATCAGGAATTACAAAGTTACCGGGATATAGGTTATCAGGTTTTATACAGTTCGATGCACGGCGACGGCTTATTAGGGCTGAAAAGTGCCATGAAAGATAAAATTAATATTTTTGTTGGTCAGTCGGGCGTAGGTAAAACATCCTTAGTCAATCTGTTATTACCTGAAATTGAGGCCACAACGGCCGAAATTTCGGAAAATTCCGGATTAGGTAAACATACCACGACCACGGCACGCCTTTATCATTTCCCCGAAGGAGGTGATCTTATTGACAGCCCAGGCATTCGTGAGTTCTCATTATGGCACTTAGAGCCTGAGCGTATTGCGACTGGATTCATCGAATTTCGTCCCTTTTTAGGACAATGCCGTTTCCGCGATTGCAAACATCAGATAGACCCCGGTTGTGCACTGGTTGAAGCCGTTGCCGAGGGAAAAATAGATAATGATCGCTATCGCAGTTTTTTACGTATTTTAGAAACCATGGATGACGCAAAAAATGCGCGTCACCGTCCACCTAATACCTATGATTAGCCGCGCCTTTATAGTTCAAAAGATTTAGGTACAATTTTCGGCATATAGATTAACAAAAAGAGAAAACCATGATTGACCAACTTAAAATTATTGGGCAATACTTGCTGCCAAAAAAGCTATTATCGCGTCTGTTAGGTAAATTAGCCGCTGCGGAAGCAGGTAAATTAAGCACTTTTTTAATAAAAAAATTCATCAACCATTTTAACGTTGATATGAGTGAAGCGAAATATTCAGCCCCTGAGCATTTTAAAACTTTTAACGATTTTTTCACCCGTGAACTAAAACCGGAAGCGCGCAAGATTATCGTAGGTGAAGATAATCTTGCGCTCCCTGTGGATGGTTGTATCAGCCAGATCGGCGATATTAAAGAAGGCCGTATTTTTCAGGCTAAAGGGCATGATTTTAGCCTGCGAGAACTATTAGGCGGACGAGATGATGTTGCGGCGCCCTTTGATGATGGTTTGTTTTCTACAATTTACTTAGCGCCTAAAGATTATCACCGTATTCATATGCCGGTCACAGGCAAACTTGAACAGATGATTTTTATTCCTGGCGACCTCTTTTCTGTTAATCCGTTAACTGCGCAAAATGTCCCCAATTTATTTGCCCGCAATGAACGGGCCGTGGCCATTTTTTCAACAGCCGTAGGCCCTGTAGCAATGGTCTTAGTTGGCGCGACTATAGTGGCCAGCATCGAAACCGTTTGGTCCGGCACACTGACAGCGAATGCAGAAAAAAAGATCCAATATTGGGATTACAAAAATCAGGATATTACCCTTGAAAAAGGCGCTGAAATGGGCCGTTTTAAACTCGGCAGTACTGTGGTGGCTTTATTCCCGAAAGAGAGTATTCATTTTGCAGAAGATCTTCACGCAGGCTCAGTAACACGCTTAGGTGAGCTATTTGCGAACAAAATCGAACATAAATAGAGGATTGATAGCGCAATGACAGAATTATCCGCAGCACAATACTTAAAAAAAATCTTACTTGCACCTGTTTATGAAGCAGCCGTAGAAACGCCATTACAACCGCTAGGTAAGTTATCAAAGCGTTTTAATAATCAAATTTTATTAAAACGTGAAGATCAGCAACCTGTGCATTCATTTAAATTACGCGGTGCCTATAATAGATTATCGAATTTAACTGACGAGCAAAAAAGCTGTGGTGTGATTGCCGCCTCGGCAGGTAACCATGCCCAAGGCGTTGCGCTTTCAGCAAAGCGCATGGGGATCAAAGCGACGATCGTTATGCCCTGCACCACGCCGGAGATAAAAGTCAACGCAGTGCGGGCATTCGGTGCCAAGGTAGTGTTATTTGGTGATGCTTTTGATGCTGCCAGCAAGCATTCTAAAGAACTGGCTGAATTACATAATTATACCTCAATCCCCCCTTTTGATGATCCCGATGTTATTGCCGGACAAGGTACTGTCGGCAAAGAGTTATTACAGCAAAATGCCCACCTCGATAAAATTTTTGTCCCGGTCGGTGGCGGGGGATTGATTGCCGGTATTGCCGTTTATGTTAAACAGCTTTTACCCCATATTAAAGTGATTGGTGTTGAGCCTGATAATGCGGCCTGTTTAAAAGCGGCGTTGGAACATGGCAGCCCAGTGACCTTAGATAAAGTTGGATTATTTGCCGACGGTGTTGCGGTTAAGACTATTGGTAGTGAAACATTTCGTTTGTGTCAGCAATATGTGGACGAAGTGATCACCGTTAGTAGTGATGAAATCTGCACCGCAGTAAAAGATATCTTTGAAGAGACGCGCGCAATTTCGGAGCCTTCCGGGGCATTATCATTGGCAGGTTTAAAAAAATATTGTCAAGTACACGAAATTAAAAATCAAAACCTTGCAGCCATTTTAAGCGGAGCCAACCTCAACTTTCATTCCCTGCGTTATATCTCCGAACGTTGCGAATCAGGTGAGCAGAAAGAGAGCATACTGGCTGTCACTATCCCTGAAAAACAGGGCGCTTTTTTAGCTTTTTGTAATCAGCTCGACGGACGTGCTATTACCGAGTTTAATTATCGTTTAAATTCGCGTAAAAATGCAAATATTTTTGTTGGTGTACGCACCCCGCAAGGCGTTGATGAACTTTTAGCGTTGACCACAAAACTGCACAAATCAGGTTATTCGGTTGCCGATTTAAGCAATGATGAAATGGCCAAACTGCATGTCCGTTATATGGTCGGTGGCGCACCCGTCAGTGCTATAAAAGAGCGTTTATACAGTTTTGAATTTCCTGAACAACCTAATGCGCTGGTTAAATTTTTAAATATGCTTGGCACTCACGCTAATATAACGCTATTTCATTACCGCAATCACGGCGCCGCTTATGGACAGGTTCTTGCCGGTTTTGAACTCGACGAAGGGGTTGATGCATTCAGTGAGCATTTAGATGCACTGGGTTACAACTATAAAGATGAAACAGATAACCTGGCTTATCGTTTCTTTTTATCCCAAGCGAATGACCACTAAGGATCTGTTAATAATGATCCATCTAAGACGCATTAAAAAGCTATTTCGGCGTCTAGCACATCAATTAACCTGGCCAACCATGTTTTTGCTTGTGCTAGCGCAGGCAATCACTGTTTACCTATTATTTTTGCTTGCAGGGGAAAGTGCCTTAACCCGGCATCCCATGGATTTTATTTATTACAATATGGTGGTGGTTTCTACGGTTGGTTTTGGGGATTTCAGCCCGACAACCGGAATGGGAAAAGTGATTGTCGCCTTTGTGCAAATTCCATCGGGACTGATCGTTTTCGCCTCTTTTATTGGAAAAACCACACAATTATTTATAAATCTAGCGAGAAAAAATATGAACGGTACAAGTAACTTTTATCATTATACTAATCATATTTTATTATTAGGTTGGGATGCCTCATCAACAGAGCAGATAGTGCAATTGATTCTTGGTGATAAAAAACGCCAAAAACGAAAAATATTATTGTGCGTTACCGAACAGATAAACAACCCCTTTCCGGATAATGATGAGGTTTCTTTTGTGCGTTTACGTAGTTTTTCCGATAACGAAGAACTTAATCGTATCGCATTAAGTAACGCAGAACGTATTATTATTGATGGTAAATCCGATGATGAAACCTTATCTATTGCACTTTGTATTTCCACCTACACCAACTCCGATGCCAACATCTCTGCCCATTTTTTTGATAAGACCAAAGCCGATTTATTAAAGGTCCACTGTCCGCAAATTGAATGCAGTATTGATAGCAGCGCACAAATGATGGTGCGCAGCATGCAGGATCCGGGCTCAAGCCAGGTCACCAAGCACTTACTTTCAACCTTAACCGGGGCGACACTGTATTGTGTGCAAACACCTGAACTGCAACAACCCATAGAGTTCGAACTACTCTTTAGCCGATTTAAAACTAACCATGCGATGATGGTCATTGCCTTCAGCCATTTTAAAAATGGCGATGCGATGATTTTAAATCCATCTCCACAGACCCTTATCAATAGCGGTGATTTTTTACACTATATCGCTAATGAACGTATTCTTGCTGACGAAATAAACTGGGATGAACTCTCTTAGGCTGATTTTATATCAATTTTTTCTTATCATAGCTGAGTTTTTAACTGATTGATTTCATGATCATTCAATGTATATATCCCCCTTGTGTAGGGTTGTTTTATTGACAGTTGTTTATATTTACCTATAATCGCCTCTCTTTATGTTCAGCGCTCTATTAATGCGATGATTAAATGGGAAGCATGTTTCAGCAACTTTAAAGTTGCTGAAAATAAGCATGCACTGCCCCCGCAACTGTGTCCTTTTTTCAATGTGAAAATGATAGTCAGATACCAGCATAAAGAGCGTCACTGTCCATTAAGCGGGTCGGCTTATTGGAACGTAAAAAACTCTAAAGCAACTAAAAATAATCTTGTAGTTGGCTTAGGGCATTCGTAATGGTGGCGAGCCAAAGGAAGTCTTTGATGCTCAGCGTATTATATATAAGGCCACCACCTTACTGTAAAACCCAGAACAACAGACTTTCTTCTTATTTGAAATAAAAATATCAAGGAAGAATTATGCCCCACTTATATTACACCCCGATAGCCTTAGCTTTATCAACACTGTTCAGCGCACCACTTATTGCAGCAGAAAGTATTGCCGCAGAGCAAAACACGCAGAACGATATTGTTATTTCCGCCAGCCGCGTCGAAACTAAACGTATAGAAAGTGGCAGCTCAGTGATTGTGCTCGATGCACAATAT
>JBLHWW010000042.1:0-22787 GCA_047629075.1 Psychromonas sp.
CCGACTGCTAAGGGTGAAATATAAGTAAAATAGTAAGCAAAAATTGCACTGATAAGGTAAGAAGCGATAGCCACTAGATTAAAACCATGATAATAATTATATTGTTTAGTCGTGTTATTGCATATCTCGTGGCCATCATAATTTCCTTTTTTGATAACAAAGAAGTCAGTCAACATAATGGCAAACAAGGGAATAAATAAGGTTGAAATGAGTAAAATAAAATCGAAAAAAGAAGTCATTAATGACTCTTTAAGTAGTGCACCTGCGGTAATCACAATACCTAAAGCAAGAATAATATATCTGTAATTGAGATCTGATTTAACCGCTAGAATTGAGTATGTTGCGCTATACAGTGCCATTACATTGGTCGACACAACAGAAAGAAATACAATAATAGCCGCGACAAAACCAAACCATCCAAATCCGGAGTTAGATAATAATACCGTCGGATCGTAAGTCATTTCACCGCCATTTAGCGTGCTGAAAATAGCAACGATATAACCCAACATCATAGCAACTAAGGTTGCCAGTGTATAACCGAGGTATGTACCTTTCATACTTGCCGATTCTGTTTTACAGTGACGGTTGTAATCACAGACGGAAGACATCCATGAAAAAGCGGTAGCAACAACGATATCAAAAGCAACAATAAAGCTAATATCGGGATTATCACTCACAGATTGTGAGATAATACTGTGAATATCAAACTTACTAAAGATAACGGCAAATATAACGAATGACATTACCAGCATTAAATTAGCGATATGCTTTTCCAGATTTTCAATCAATTTATGACCGCGTATTGCAATGGTGATAACGACTAATTCCGTTAAAATGACAAATAAATTAATATTTCCATAACCAAATAAATAATGAACGGCATGATTTAAACTGACCCCAGCAAGATAGGCTTGAATCCAGCTCCAGGCAACTAATACAAAAGCATTAATAACAGCTGGTATCATTGCCCCTCTTTGACCGAATGCGCCACGGCTTACCACCATAGTCGACAATCCAGTTCGAGTGCCCATTTTTGCGGTTAAAGCCAGAGGAATAGAGCCAATTAAAGAGCCGATTAAGACTGCACTTAAACACTCCATCAAAGTAATTTGAGAGGCAAATAGCATTCCGGTTAATACGGTTGTGATCACCACATTAGCGGCAATCCACAAACCAAAGGTCTTTTTAAAATCCATCGTTCTATCTGCTTGGCTGATAGGCATAATATTTTCAGTCATGTTAATTCCTTTTTAATGATTCACTCTAGGGGTGATATATTTCTATCTGTACTTATTATTTAATGATATTAATCGCCATTGCTGATTAAAAGGGTGGTTACCCGCGGGCAACTCATCGAGAAGTTGCTGATCATTGATTCAAATGAAACTCCTCGGTGTTATTTCAATAAAGCGTACAGCTTTGAATATTTAAAACATATTACTCAGATGAGGTATGCACAAAATGATGACTGAATAAAAAAAATAGCTAAGACATTGCACAGATCTGATTAATATTTCCCCTAATGTCAAAAAATCAACCAACTTACTGTTTTTGATCGTTAATTTTTATATTAAAAAATATTTTTCCGATAAGTTCACGCTATTTTATAAAAATAGCGTGAATACAAGCGGCTTTGTTGCTGGAAAAAATGAATCATTTTGGCCATCCTGTGCAGGAAATGCGATAGCCATCACAGCGATTCTTTGAGCCTTTGTTGCGTGATTTAAAATTCGCACAAGTTGCAAACACGCTAAGAGTTCAAAATAAAAAGGCAGGAGCCTTCAGCCTTTACTTCTCAGGTAAGCCCTAATCAACTCCCGGTAACGGACGCCGGCAAAGCTAGGGAAATGGCCTCCATGCACGACCTGAACGGGAAGGTTAAGAATTTTTTCCATAGATTCAATATAGGCATCCATATTGGAGTGGTATACATCATCAATCAACGGGCCGTCATAAACCATATCTCCGGAAAAAAGCACGCCGGTCGCTTCTTCCCAAAGCATGATATGCCCAGGTGAATGGCCGGGTGTATGTATCACCTTAAAATGGCGATCACCCAAGTCAATGATATCATTGTCCTTTAACAGGCCAGTCGGCTTAGTTGGTATCACGCTGTAACTATCAGAGCAATAGGGGGCCGGCGGCATGCGGGTGAATATATCATCACAGACGAACTCCTTTGCCAGGGTATTTTGGCGAGTAGGATGAGCCATCAGTTCAGCCTCCGCGTGATGTACCAGTCGTTCAGAAAATTCATGGTGGCAACCAATATGATCAAAGTGGGTGTGGCTTGCGACGGCAACACAGGGCCGCTCAGTAACAAGCGAGATCTGATCGCTCAGGCTAACAACACCCATCCCGCTATCGACCAGCATGTCCCGATTTCGTCCACGAATGTGCCAAATATTACACCGATAAAAAGTTTTTATAAAAGGTTCGTGAATATGAGTCACACCATTATCAAGGGTTGTTTTTTCGTACCAGGAATCAGCTGTTGCTATCCGCATTGTTTACTCCTTATTAGAGTGATATCAGTAAATTAGAGGTTAGGAAATAAAAATTACCGTAATAAAAAAAGCATTCCAAAAAATTCAATATCTACTGTCGTGACCTGAATATTTGCTTATGGAATGCTTCTCTTTTTATTAATACAGAGGTTGCGGACTAAAGTAAAGGCACGGTGCCAGATGACGGTTGTTAGCTTTACAGCTTATGCCTGATACTTTGTTAATATTAAAATAACAGTTGTCGGTTATTTATAACATATTGTAATATATGGAATTAAAATGAAAATAACCGCTAAACAGAAAATAGCCAAAGTAATGTTCAGCTGTTTTTTTAGACCGCGTTCATGGGATAAACAACAGGTAAAATGCAGTTTTCTTAAGTTATTTGATTATAAAACAGCTTATGTACCAAGATAAATTTAATCTTTTGAACAAATAAATATGACTGTCAATCCCGCCATTTTAATAACCACTGAGAGAAAGCCTGGACTTTATTATCATTTATTTTGTTTTTTTGAATCACCATATAATAGCTATCCTGACCCTTTAGCCGTGTTTCACGTGCACACACTAAAAGACCCTTTTTTAACTGCTCTGTAATTAAATAAGCAGGGACAATGGCTACCCCCAATCCATGTATGGCCGCATCGATTAATAATTGAAATTGGGCAAAGCGCATTCCCGGTAATGCTTTAATTTGCTGTTCACTAAACCCTGCTTGCAGGAGCCAATATTTGCTGCTTGAGGGGGTCGTGGCATGATGTAGAAAGGGGTAGTTAAGGACCTCTTTTAAATGTTTTATTTTGCCATATTGGCTCAGCAGGCTTGGGCTGCACACAGCCACAAACTCTTCTGACATCAGGCGTTGTGACGTAAATTCTGGCCAGCTGCCATCCCCGTATAGAATGCCGACATCATAGCCGCTGCGTTGTTCATATAATTGCTGCGTGTAGGTGATAATGTCTGTCTCTATTTCCGGGAAATACTACTGAAAATCCGTTAATTTTGGAATTAACCAATGGATAGTCATGGCGCATTCAATCCCAATTTGCAGTCGTCCTGATATTTTTTTGCGCAGTGTATTGGTGGCTGATTCTAATTGGGTCAGCGATTGGCTTACCTCTCGCTGATATTGTTTGCCGGCCTTGCTGAGATAAAGTCGCTGCTTAACACGATCAAATAAAACACAGCCGAGTAATTGCTCTAATTTTTTTACTTGGCGACTGACCGCACTTTGTGTCAGGCATAACTCTTCTGCTGCTTTAGTAAAACTCTGATGCTTTGCCGCGGCCTCAAAACAACTTAACGCCACCATAGAGGGCAGTGGACGCATCATAATATTAACCCTTAACTTAATGACTTTTTGGAATGAACTTAGCAGGATAAATCGCTTTTCAATGCTTAGGAAGCAAATTAATATAAATTTTTCATTAATCGCATGCAAATAAAAATAAAGGAATGTTCATTATGTCGACCTGTGGAGAAGTACTTATACAAGCCCTTGAAAATTATGCCGTTGATACAGTATTTGGCATTCGGGGGGTACACACTATAGAGCTCTATAGGGGATTAGCAAAAAGTAATATTAAACATATCTCCCCGCGCCATGAAAAAGGCGCGGGATTTATGGCTGATGGTTATGCACGTGCAACCGGTAAACCGGGTACCTGTTTTATTATCACCGGCCCCGGAATGACAAATATCATTACCGCCATGGGCCAGGCATTACAGGATTCTATTCCCATGCTGGTGATATCGTCAGTCAATCACAGCAAACAATTAGGCATGGGGGAAGGATTTCTGCATGAACTCCCAAATCAAAGTGCATTAGTTGCCGGTGTTTCGCGTTTTAGCCACCGACTTACCCATGTTGACCAGCTTCCTAAAGTCTTAGCACGTGCTTTTAGTGTGTTTAGCAGCGAACGTCCAGGCCCCGTCCATATTGAATTGCCCTTAGATGTTATTAAAGCCAATGCGGATCATCTTGATAATGCCGCCTTTGCCATCGCTGATGCGCCGGGCGCGTCACCCGATGCGGTTGCTCAAGCTGCACGCTTATTGCAGCAAGCAACCCGGCCGCTGATTGCCATTAGTGGCGGGGCGGTTAATGCGGGTCATGCATTAATTGCGCTTGCCGAAAAAATCAATGCACCTGTGATTAATACCGTTAATGCAAAAGGTCTGATCCCCTATACACATCCACTCGCTGTTGGCGGCTCGTCGTCGTCGAACCCTATTCGTGAAGAATTACGCCATGCTGATGTTGTCTTGGCAGTGGGCACTGAGTTTGGTGAAACGGACTATGATTTTTTTGGTATTGGCGGGAAATTGATTCGTATCGATATTGATCCCCGGCAACTCAGTCGTAATGTTAAGCCGCATCTCGCCATCTGCAGTGACGCGGCCTATGCGCTAACAGCGATTAATAAAGCATTAACGCTTAAGCCGGAAAGTAATGGTCAAAATCGAGTGCAGGCTTTACGGCAGAAATTACGCGCGGGTGCTTGTCCTAAATATGCGGCGTTTTTCAGCGCACTAAATGAATCCCTACCCGAGGTTATTATTGCCGGTGATTCGACACAACCCACTTATTACGCTTGGCTGCATTATGAAACACTGGGGCCGCGTCGTTATTTTCATTCGGCAAGCGGTTATGGCACCCTAGGTTATGCCATTCCTGCGGCGGTCGGTGCTAAATTAGTTTGCCCGGATAAAGCCGTTATTGGATTAATTGGGGATGGTGCCGCGCAATTCAGTATTGCTGAGTTAGCAAGCGCCGTTGAAGCTCAGGTCTTGGTTATTTTTATTATCTGGAATAATAAAGGTTATGGGGAAATTAGCCGCTTTATGGATAACGCCGGTGTGGAGCGTGTTGGAGTAGATATCTATACCCCAGATTTTATTAAAATCGCCGAGGGCTTCGGTTGTGCAACCGCCAAGCCAAGTACCATAGACGCATTAAAAGCAGCGTTGATAAAGGCTAATAAACAGCCAGGGCCGACGGTTATTGAAGTTATGCAACAAGACTTTGCTGATGCTTGTTAGCAAAAGCGATGACGGCAACGCGTTACAATATTAATTACCCTAACAACAATGCATAAGTAAAATAATGCCCGATCACGGGCCTGTTCAAAAGGTATACACAATGAAAATTTACAATAAATTTTATATTAATGGCCAATGGTCATCCCCCTTAAAAGAAAAATTTTATGACATAGTTAACCCGGCAACCAACCAAGTTTGCGCGCGGACAGCGATCGGCACAGAAAATGAAGTTAATCTCGCCGTTGCCGCGGCAAAAGCGGCGTTCCCATTATGGTCTGAGACTTCAGCGCAGCAGCGCAGTGATTTGATTAATGCCGTTGCCGATGAAATGCAGGTACGCAGCGAGGAATTAAGCGCGGCTATTACTATGACCATGGGCTGCCCTTTGCATTTATGCATTGATCTTCAAGTACAAGGTGCCATTGATTCTTTACGCACTTATGCGGAGTATGCTTTTTTAATGGAAGCAAGTGAAGAAAAACCGGAGATGATGATTTGCAAAGAGGCCGTGGGCGTCTGCGTTTTGATTAGTCCTTGGAATTATCCTTTATCACAACTGATAGGAAAAATAGCACCGGCATTAGCGGCTGGTTGTACTATGGTGGTGAAGCCCGCAGAGCAGACCCCGTTGCAGGATTTTATTATGGCGGAAATCTTTGAGCAAGTCGGATTACCCGCTGGCGTGTTCAATCTGGTGCCGGGTATTGGCACTGAAATAGGCCCTGTTATGTGCAGTCACCGCGATGTGGATATGGTTTCTTTTACCGGCTCGACGCGCGCGGGCGTTCAGGTCTCAGAAGCTGCGACGCCTTCGGTGAAACGTGTTTGCCTTGAACTGGGCGGCAAGTCACCCATGATCATTACTGAGGACGCCGATTTAGCGGCTGCAGTCCGTTATGGCGTTGAAGATGTCATGATCAACAGCGGGCAAACCTGTAATGCGCTTACGCGTATGCTGGTGCCAAAATCCCGCTATCAAGAAGCGGTCTTAATTGCAAAAAAGGTTGCCGAAGAAAATCGGGTCGGTGATCCACTTGATGAGACGGTTAGCATGGGGCCAATGAGTTCGATGGCTCAGCGTAATACCGTACTGAATTATATCAAGCAGGGTATTAATGAAGGTGCGCGTTTAGTGACGGGCGGGCTTGATTTACCTGTCGGACTCACAACGGGTGCTTACGTTAGGCCAACTATCTTTGCCGATGTTAATAATCAAATGCGCATCGCCCGGGAAGAAATTTTTGGTCCGGTACTGTGCATGATCCCCTATCAAGAAATTGATGACGCAGTTGAAATAGCCAATGATAGCCAGTTTGGTTTATCCTCTTCTGTGTATGCGCAAGATACCCGCGCTGCATTACAGATAGCGCGTCGTATTCGCAGCGGTCAATGTTATGTGCAGGGGGCTTATTTTAATATCAACGCGCCCTTTGGCGGTTATAAACAGTCGGGTAATGGGCGAGAATGGGGAGAGCAAGGTTTGATGGAATACGTTGAAATTAAAACCATTTTACTTGCTTAACACTTTACTTAGTAGGGTAGTTGTTTAAGCTGATGTTTAGCCGTTAATGCCGCTTGGGCTTAACGGCAGCTAAGTGTCTGCCACTTCAATTCGGCATTAAAGGCGATCAATTTACCCTTAAAAAAGGGGGCAATCAGCTTCAAGTGATCACTGTTAGTGGCTGGTTTAAAATACACTTAAGTCAGTGCTATAGTCCAAAAATAAATTAAAAAACAGGAGACCACAGTAATATGTCACAGAAGCATTTTTTTATAATCTTATCGATGGTACTCTTGTCAAACTAACCACCAGCAGCGGATTTGAAAATAGATAGTGAGCATCAATAATATTAACGATAATGCAGTCATTCATGCTATTTCTGACCTCATTCTGTCCATAGGGCAAGACTCTTTTATAGATAAACTAACCTATTTATTGCGCATTACTGCGAGTTTTGATGACTATGTTATGCTTATTTACCATCCATCAAAGAAGCCGACAGTATTAAGCTCATCCTTCGCAACTAATGAATTGGTTGTATGGGAGCATTACCTGCAAGGTGCTTATTTACTTAGCCCCTTCTATGATTACGGTATTAATAAAAGTATAGAGGGTTTCGCTACGCTGGAAGAGATTGCCCCTGAAGATTTCTATGAAAGTGCCTATTACGAAAACTATTTCAGACCCTCTCTGCTTATTGATGAAACCTGCTTTGCGGTACAGGCTAAGAATGGTTATGTCTACCTGCTCTCATTAGGTCGTACAAAAACATTAGCTAAATTTAATAACAAAGTACTAGAGCGTTTGAGTGCGCTCTATCCTATTCTAAGCTCCGCTGTCAAAATGCATGATCAACATCAAGCATTGCCGGATAAAGGATCGCATCAGAAAGTAAAAGATTATGTGCTGAACTTTGGTGAGGGTGTACTGACGGCCAGAGAAAAAGAGGTTATGCAGCTGCTAATTCGCGGCTATTCCAGCAAAGAAGCTGCTCGTATTCTCTCTATGTCTTATGAAACAGAGCGTGTTCACCGTAAAAACATTTACAATAAGATAGAAATTAACTCGCAAAAACAGTTACTTGGTAAAATTTTTGACAATATTGTAAATATTAATCAGATCTAAAGAATAGCTCTGCTATTTTTCTCATTCAGCCATCATTTTGTCCATACCTCATCTGAGTAATATGTTTTAAAAATTCAAACCTGTACGCTTTATTCAACATAACGTGATAACACAGGTGATTGAACCATGAATTTTATTCCAATCAATGATGACCGGCTTTTTGATTATATTAAACAAATTGCAAAAATCGGAGCAACTGCAAAGGGCGGTTGTAATCGACAGGCTTTAACTCAACTCGATAAAGAAGCAAGAGATATATTTATCAACTGGTGTCAATGCATCGGGGGTGTTTCTCGCCTTGACTCTATGGGCAACCTCTTTGTCCGTTTCTCAGGACAAAATAATCAGCTTGATCCGGTTATATTAGGCTCTCACCTTGATACTCAGCCCTGTGGCGGAAAGTTTGACGGTGTTTACGGTGTGCTTGCCGCGCTAGAGGTGATGCATACTTTGCATGACCACGGGACCACATTATTACATCCGGTTGATATTGTGGTCTGGTGTAATGAAGAGGGTGCCAGGTTTGCGCCAGCAATGGTCGGCTCTGGCGTTTTTGCCGGGGCCTTTGCACAAAACGATATTTACAAAATCACCGACAATGAAGGGCAATCTTTCTACCAGGCACTGGTTGATAGCGAGCAGCTTGGGCAGTTACCCTGCCAAAAATATCCATTTAAAGCTGCAATAGAATTACATATCGAGCAGGGGCCAATATTAGAAAGCAAAAATAAATCTATCGGTGTGGTGACGGGTGTACAAGGAATGAACTGGTATCAAGTCACTTTAACCGGACAGTCCGTCCATGCAGGGCCGACGCCAATGTCCATGCGCAACGACCCGGTGCAGGCCTTATCTCTTATTCTACCTAAGCTTTATTCTCTAATTTCAGAGTTTGGTGAAAATGCCAGACTGACGGTGGGACGAATTCAAACCTATCCAAGTGTCGCAAACACTGTCCCTGAACGTGTTGAATTTACCTTAGATATTCGTCATCCCGATCAGAGACAACTTGACGAAATATCCCGCACTATCCATACACTTTTTGATCAGCAAGGTTCTAATATCCGTATAGAAATTAAACCTCTTTGGGAATCCCCTTCCATCCAATTCTCTCAAATGTGCATTGATTCGATAGAGAAGTCTTGTATTGAACAGTCAGTCGAGTATCTGCCTATTGTTTCAGGAGCAGGGCACGACTCTGTTTATCTGTCTAAAGTGGGTCCAACAGGCATGATTTTCGTGCCCTGTAAAGACGGTATTTCACACAATGAAGCTGAACATGTCGAACCTAAATTTTTATCCGCAGGTGCTAACATTTTATTAAGCACGTTACAAAAAGTCGCTAATTAAGCAGGGAATTATAAAATGGAAAACCTATTTAAACGCAGGAAAAATGAAGGCAATACTACCCCGTTAACCAACTGGGGTATTGAATCAGAAACCGGCCGTCTTCAAGATGTGCTTGTTGGCCCCGTCGAACATTATTCCTGGCGCGGCGGAAACTCAACCTCTCGTCGTCATATCAAAGGAGGCGCAGAATACAATTCAGAGATTGCCAAAATACAATATAGCGAAATGTTAGATGTTTATCGTCAAGCAGATGTTCGCGTGCATACGCTAAATGCAAAATCGGAACAACCTTATAGTATTTTTGCGCGGGACTCCTCCATTATGACTCCCTGGGGAGCGATTATTACTCAAATGTACAGCCCCTGGCGTCGCAGTGAATGGCTGACGGCAGCTGAATTTTATACAAAAATGAATATTCCTATTTTTGATGTTGTTAGCGCGGGGAGTTTTGAAGGGGGCGATTTTATGCTGATTGAACCCGGTGTGGCACTCTGTGGTTACAGTGGTGAAAGAACCAGTGAAGCCGGTATTATGCAGGTAAAATCATGGTTTGAAAAAGAAGGTTGGGAATTTTTTGACGTTCCATTTGATCCTCATTTCTTGCATATGGATGTACAGTGCGTGATGGTTGCTGAACGTCTGGCAGCGGTTTGTACCGAAGTGGCCCCGGATAGACTGTTGAATTGGTTGAAAAATAAAAATATAGATATTATTGATATCCCCTATAAAGAAGCCATGGAACTGGGTTGTAATATTGTCTCCCTTGGCGATGAACGGGTATTAATTCCTAAAGATAGCTTAACCCTGAAGGAGCAATGTAACGCGCGTGGATTAACTGTTTATGATCCGGATATGTCCATGATAACCAAAGGCGGTGGCGGAGTTCATTGCATATGCCAGGCATTAAAACGAACAAAATAATCAATGATAGGGCAGGTTAACCAAGGCTTTGTTACAAGCATCGATATTAAATAACTATCAATTCACTAATGAAATAACTATTACAACTGGAGTGTTCTATATGAAAATGGCAAAAAAAAACATTAGCTAAAGCGGTCACTACGCTGACATTAAGCGGGTTAAGTTTATTTACCAATATGGCAGTCAATGCCGCTGGTTTAGTATCAGAAGGTAAACTGACGGTGGGTATGGAAATCAGCTATCCACCTTTTGAATCTTATGACGGAAATAAAATTGTTGGTTTTGACCCTGAACTTGCAGCCCTGCTTGCTGAAAAAATGGCTATAAAGGAAACGTTTACCGACAGCAAGTTTACAAATTTAATTTTAAGCTTAAAGTCAAATAAATTTGATACTGTCATTTCAGGCCCCCAACCCGTCTGAAACAAGCGGATGCCATTCCCTACGCAAAAACAGGTGCTTCGATTTTAGTATTAAAAGGGAGTGCCGTTACACCTGAAACAGAAAAAGATCTCTGTGGGTTAAAAGTGGGTCTTAAAATTGGCTCAACTTGGGTAAAAAAACTGAATAATCTGTCGACCACTTACTGCGAGAAAAATGGATTATCCTCTATTACAGTTCAAGAATTTCCAACCGCATCAGAAACAGCTCAAGCACTTATGTCCCGCAACATAGAGGCACAAATTGAAATTGCAGGCGCAGCAAAAATATTTACTGAGCGCACTAATGGCAGAATTCAAATTAGTTCACCGGAGATAATCTACCCGCAAACACTGGGGATATACGTTAATAAAGGTAATACAGATATAAAGAATCGCTTAGAAAATGCGATGGCAGCCATCAAAGCTGACGGCTCATACCTTGCTCTGATTGAAAAATATGAACTACTGCCAATCACTCATTAATTCTATAATAATAAAGGAGCATTTATGAGCTTGGACTGGGAATATTTTTTTTCATTGTTTACTATGATGATATTCTGGAAAGCTTGTGTGACTGTGGTCACCATCAGTACATTATCTTGGGTGATCAGTCTCGTACTTGGGTTTTTCGTAGCCTCGGCCAAAATGTCTTCTTCTCGCTGGCTATTTATGCCAGCGAAAGTCTTCGTCTGGTTTTTTCGCAGTCTACCCCTTTTAGTCGTCTTAGTATTTGTTTATAACTTACCGCAGTTATTTCCATCAACTCATTCATTTTTCGGTGTCCCTTATCTCGCGGGACTTTTTAGCCTTGTCATTACGGAAATGGCCTATATGGCTGAAATTCATCGCAGTGGTTTATTATCTGTTTCTAAGGGCCAAAAAGAGCCGGGACATGCGCTTAATATTGGTTTTTTCGGTATTAAGCGAATCGTCGTTATCCCGCAAGCAATTCGAATTTCAATGCCTGCTTTAATCAATGAATACGTTACTATTATCAAATTAAGCTCTCTGGTTTCGGCTATTTCGCTTACAGAGCTTTTGCAAACAGGACAGCGCCTGTACTCGCAGAACTTCTTAGTATTGGAAACCCTCTTAGCGGTTGCCATTTACTATGTGATGATTGTTACCGTCTTTGGCTCCATCCTACAGTGGATAGAGCATAAGTTAGACACCCCCTCACGAGGAGGAGAAACATTATCCGAAACGGCTTTAGCACAATTAAGAATCAAAGCAAAACCGCTTACTGTGAAGGTGGCTCGGAAGGAAAAAGGGGCACCACCTGCTTTAGAACTGAAAAGCTAGCGTAAATCTTATGGTGAACATCTGGTGCTTAAAAATGTTGATCTTAAAATTGATATTGGCGAAGTGATCAGCGTGATTGGACCTTCAGGCTCAGGTAAAACAACCTTAATCCGCACTATTAATACCCTTGAGTCACTTGATGATGGTGAAATTGTTCTATTTGGAGAAAACTTTATACAAGGTGGCGAAATAGTAACGTCTAAGTCTGCTCGGCAAGGTTGGAAACGTATCGGGATGGTCTTCCAAAGCTTTAATCTATTTCCGCATATGACCGTTTTGCAAAATATTATGGTCGCGCCTAAATATCATGGCTATCTGGCAGACAAATAAGATAATCGTGCGCAGGCGCTTTATTTACTCGACCGGGTGGGATTACTTATTCATGCGGATAAATACCCGCACCAGTTATCAGGGGGGCAACAACAACGTGTTGCCATTGCACGTACGCTTGCTTTATCACCCGATATTATTCTTTTTGATGAACCGACATCCGCCTTGGATCCCGAGATGGTGGGAGAAGTGTTAAAGGTTATTCAGGATCTTGCAAAAGAGGGCATGACGCTTATTATCGTCACTCATGAAATGGACTTTGCATTATCCGTGTGCGACAGAGTGGTGATGATGGAGGAGGGGGTTCTTCAAGTTAATGCCACACCAGCAGAAATTATTCATGCGGATAGTAAAATGGAAAAACTGGTTCGTGTTAGAGAGTTTATGGGTAGAGCCTCTTGGCATAATCAGCTTGCTGATTTTGAAAAACATTCCTAGCAGCTACTGACTAAGAGCAGTAGTTAACTAACCAAAAGGCGCGCAAGCAGAGACTATAATAGTATTTTATATTGTCGTTCTCATACAGAGTTAATTTAATATTAAAAAAAGGGTAAACCTTTGCGGGCTTACCCTTTTTTTAACTTAATCAGCCAAGATTAATCTCCTCTATATTATTTTCCATTAATCCTTTCTGTTTAAACCACAATTCCATGAAATCAGAAGTGATGCTTTGCTCTATTGCCATTGCACGGTCTGTCGGGCAAAAAATGGTAAATAAGACTTGAGTGTCGCCAATCTCTGACGTCGCTACTTGTATTTTAGGATCGGGTCCTGCAATATTTGCATCTAAACGGCTTGCAATTATTTGATTATAACGAATAGCCACGTCATTAAAATCAGCACAATACTCATAAGCTTTTGCATATAACTCATCCAAAAAAACAAATGGATTAACCGTTGCATCACGGGTAATAGTGAAATGATGCATCGCATAGCGCTTTAAAAAGTTTAAATTTTTAATCGAAGATGTAATTAACTTACTATTAGGTAAATAAAGCGTTTTACCCGTATATTCATAGGCATCAATATCGACTTCTAATAAGGTTAGTTTAGCCCAGTCGGTTGAATGCACCTCACCATAGTCCTCACCAACTTGTATCCAATCACCAATGCGAAATGGGCGGCTGGAAGTAATGTACACAAATCCAATGAAGCACTGAATAAACTCTTTTGTTGCAATTACAATAGCGACAGTAAATGCAGCAATAGAAATTGCAAATTTTTGAAATTCAACTGCCCAAATATTAAAAATACCAATAAAAATAAATATTGTGACAGCATTGCCCAGCATATTGATTTTTAATCGTTTATTTTGTTTTTCTTTTTTATTGATTAACTTTACAAGTAAAAATTTACTCAGCATGACAAATAAAATTAAGCTGATAGTTAATACAATTTTATTCGTTATTAGCGTGTGGAAAATACTCGTTGCAGTTAAATTAACAAATGAGAATGTCTCAATCATTATTAGTAATACCCTTAAGTTGTAGAAAATATATAAGTTATTTTGGTTTTTTATTAAGTAATTTCAGCTTTTATAATAATTTATTAAAGGTAAATCAAATAATACTTGTATTATGCTCTTTTACGGCTCGGTTCGTGAACACTACAAAAGTTGCCATAATACATTTTATTGTAAGACAAAAATACCTTTGTAAAAATAGCCTGAGTGTCATCTGCTGAGGCTGTCTGCCCAATGTTAGAATAGTAGCAAAAAATAAAACTTGCGATCATCGACGATCAATAACGGCTAAATAAAATTTATTAAACTATTAAACTATTAAACTATTAAGCTAATCGTATTTTTAAAGACTGAATAAATGGGTGAAGGGGATTGCGACAAAATAAATATTTGTCGCAATATTCGGCTTGGATGAGAGAAAGAAACTCAAACGTTAATTTTTAAACTGCGCGCAAATAGCCTTCTTAAGTTTTTCTCTATCGTGGCGCCAATCTCGATTTGGCGAGGCCAAATCAGCCTTAAAGAAAGACCATTCCGGCTCAATATCAGGGTAGGAGCTGTCAACAATGACGATATCAATTTTTCGCCCCTGGCATGCTCTTTCACACCACTCAAGCTTCTGTTTTATTTTCATTTTTCCTGCAGAGCCATCTTCTGGCGAAATATTTTCAATAAAAATCACTTTTGCAGTCTGGTTATTGAATATTGCGCGCCCAATTTCAGGCAATAGTAGCGGCGGCATGACACTGGTCAGAAAGCTACCAGGTCCAAGCACAATGCAGTCGGCTTCAGTAATTGCAACAATAGCTTCAAGGGTCGCCGGGACCTCCGGCTCTAATTCCAGGCGCACCAGCTGTTGATCCATCTGATCAACACTGGTTTCGCCGTGTACCCAATTTCCATCTATGGTTAATCCTTTGAGATCAGAAGGGTGTTCAGACATAGGAACAATATTAACTTGTACTTTTAACATAGTGCGGATCAGTTGAATTGCTTCCATTGGTCTGACCGACAAATTATCTAAAGCGGTGAGCATTAAATTACCGAGATTGTGGCCATTCAGCTCGCCCTCACCCCTAAATCGATATTCGAACATGATTGATTCTGACGTTGGCTCGGTGATCAGCTGATTTATACAGTTACGTGTATCACCCCAAGCAATTCCTCCCTGACAGTGACGAATTCGTCCCGTAGAACCCCCGTTATCAGTTGTTGTGACAATACCGGTAGCGTTGTCATCAATTCCCTTTAAAGCAGATAGTATTCTCCCTAGACCATGACCACCACCAAGGGCAACTATTTTTTTATCTTTATATGCATCCATTGCGATTTCTTATTATTAAGTGACACGATAAACTATCTTAAAATGTGAACCGCGTATAATTATTATAATTAATTATGCGACAAAGTCGTCTTTTATAGTGATTATTCCGGGCGCTTTTTTAAAATATGCTTCGCAGTAAACTATTTACTATACAATTAAATTTTTTCAGGCAGCAGTAATATTTATACCCTGCTTTCAGGTCAATTTATTTTTCTATTATATAGCCATGTTACTTCGAGCTCGTGCCCCATAGGGCAAGGCATCTTGAAGTATCATAGGTGTAGGTAAGTCTTGCCGCTAAAACATGCCGAAATTTTAGACCGTTTCCTTATCCAAGATCCTGTTTCTCTGTGCACTTACCTCCATTTATTCTTGAGCCTTGCTGACTAATTTAGACTTGTCTAGGTTTCGTGGTGTTCCCCAGTAAGCCAGTTTTCTTCGTAAATGTCGATGTTATGGTGATTAATTCCTGCACGTCCATAGTTTGCAATGAGCCTGCTGCAGAGCCAAATCCATCTACTTATCTGAGGAGGATTGGCAATCACCTGCAAACCAGAATACGCAGCCAGCATACCTTCCATCTCTGCTGTATTTCGCGTGGCGGCGCTAAGATAGCGCTAATCGCCATGATGCCGATAATGATGGAAACGCTCGAGGTAATCTGCAATTTGGCTATTATAAAGGATTACCGCTAACCATCTCAAGAGAAGCGTCATAGCCTCTATTAAATAATCGTGGCACCCGACTGCTGCATTGATGACCCGATAGACTGGCGTCCTGATACTCTACCTACACGAGGACCACCAGAAGTATAATTGGATCCGACTGAATCATTTAATATACAGTAGGTTGCAACTACAGCAAGCGCTTCACCCAGGCTGTAGCCAGTAACATATAAAGGCATTGTAGAATCCCGAGTGTACTTGATGACCTTACCCTTTTAGGGGCAACATTCATCGGGTTGCCTGAGACATCTGTTTTAATATTGGTCGAAAAAGACAGAAAGAAATTGCAAAAAATATTTAATCAACTGGCCAAAAACACAGAAAAGGATCAAAGTCCACCAGCTTAGAAGTTAAACACTGTCATTGAAAGTGAACAATTTAATCTGAGTGACCAACGCCGTTAATACAACAACTCAAGCCTTATGGCGAATGATCACGCTTTGATCCTGATGCACCTTACTGGTGCACTCCCGCCCTTATTTTGCACATCTCAGGGCGAAATTTAGTGCAGATTTTTTTTTGTGCAGTAAAAAAACGCTTAATATAGACGTCGTATTGGTTTTTTAATTCCATAGCCATAATAGTGAATAAAAAATCAACTAAGAGCGTTGTTTTATGCTGCAAATAAATATTTTTATATATATGGCATGTTATATGCATTATTTGGCATGTTATATGAGAAATATAAAAGAAATGAAAAAAACAGGCAACATCTTCTCACTATCTTTATTTATCAATATCTTAGTAAATTTAAAAATGAATTCCGTAAATCATTACTGCTCCGACGATTCCCTCCATGAGCTTTTTCTCTGAGAATATTCGACTTAAAAAAAACAGTATAGGGAAATGGAGTGGAATATATTTTATTTGTAACAAAAAAGAAAAAGCAAAAATAACTGAACATTTTTCAAAAGTCAATGAGCAAACATCAGATACTCCTAGCGAGTCAAATTAATGATGTTTTTAAAATGTTACATCTTGATCTGGAATAGGTCTAGATATTAAATTAAAGCTATCATCATGTATTAAAATTTTTTTTAAATAAAAAAGGACTTCAAAAGTGTATAAAAATAAAATAACGCAAGCACTACTTTTAGCGACTGGCATCTCATTTGCTGCAACCTCATTTTCAACCCTAGCAGCTAATGTACCTGACGGTGTCAAACTAGCAGCCAAACAAGAATTGGTTCGGGGTAACGGGACAGAGGTCGCTTCACTTGATCCTCATAAAACACAAGGTGTTCCTGAATCACATGTTATTCGTGATCTGTTAGAAGGGCTAGTTAATCAGGATGCAGAGGGTAATACGATTCCCGGTGTGGCCAAAAGCTGGGAAACTGCGGATAATAAAACTTTCACTTTCCATCTGCGTAAAAATGCCAAATGGTCAAATGGAGATCCTGTTACAGCGCATGATTTTGTTTACAGTTTTCAACGGGTCGTCGATCCGGCAACCGCTTCTCCCTATGCCTGGTATCTTGATATGACCACCATGACTAATGCGTCGGATATCATTGCTGGAAAAAAAGACAAATCCTCATTAGGTGTTAAGGCCGTTGATGATTATACCTTTGAGGTGCATTTAGAAAATGCAGTTCCTTATTTTGTGATGATGATGGGACACACCACGGTTAAACCCGTTCATCAGGCTACAGTTGAAAAATTTGGTGATGAGTGGACTAAACCGGAAAATTTTGTAGGTAATGGTGCCTTTCTGGTCAGTAACTGGGTAGTCAATGAACGCATTGAAATGACGCCAAATGAATATTACTGGGATAATGCAAAAACCGTCTTAACCAAAGTGACTTACTTACCGATTGAAAACCAAGTCTCAGAGATGAACCGGTTCTTTTCCGGCGAGCTTGATTTTACCTATGAGATATCAAACGAGCACTTTAAAAATTTGCAAAAAGAGCATCCTGAATCGCTCGCCATTAAAGGCAGTCTGTGTACCTATTATTATAACTTTAATACCCATAAACCGCCTTTTGATGATCTGCGTGTACGTAAAGCCGTCTCTTATGCCATTAATCGTGACGTTGTTGCTAATATACTGCTGGGACAGGGACAAAAACCCGCCTACTTTTTAACCCCGGAAATCATTGCAGACTTTAGTCCTGAGTTACCGGCATATGGAAAAATGACCCAAAAAGAACGTGATACTAAAGCAAAGGAGCTATTAGCCGCCGCCGGATATAATGAATCTAATCCGCTTAAATTTAGCTTGTTGTATAACACCAGTGAAAATCATAAAAAACTCGCCGTCGCGATCGGTTCTATGTGGAAAAAAACACTCGGTGTTGAAGTGACCCTGCAAAACCAAGAGTGGAAAACCTATCTGGAAAGCAAAGAACAGGGTGATTTTGAGGCTGCCCGCGCAGGCTGGTGTGGTGATTATAACGAACCATCCACCTTTACTTCATTAATGGAAGGCAGCAATACCACCGGTGGAATACATTATCAAAGCGCTGAATATGATGACTTAATTAAACGTGGGATTGAAACAACCTCAGCGTCTGAGCGTAAAGAACTGTATTACGCTCAGGAAGCATTACTCGCTAAAGATATGCCGCTTGCACCTATTTATCAGTATGTACAAACCCGTTTAGTAAACCCTCACGTTGGGGGTTATGCGGGCAATAATGCCGAGGATAAACTGTATTCAAAAGATATGTATATTATTGCTGAATAGCCTTTAAATCTACTAATCGAAAGAGGCTATTAACGCCTCTTTTTTGTTTAACTAAACTGAGTTAATTATGTTTAAATTCATACTAAAAAGAGTCATTGAAGCAATACCGACCATGCTGATATTAATAACTGTCTCTTTCTTCTTAATGCGTTTTGCCCCGGGCAGTCCCTTTTCAAGCGAGCGTACCTTGCCACCACAGATTATGGAAAATATTAATGCCAAATATGGTCTGGATAAACCGGTCATGGAGCAATATACCACTTACCTGACCAATGTTGTTCAAGGTGACTTAGGGCCTTCCTTTAAATACAAAGATTTTACCGTCAATGAATTAGTTACCGCAGCACTGCCCGTATCCGCAAAAATTGGTTCCTTTGCTTTTATCTTTGCACTGTTTTTTGGGGTGGCCATCGGTACTATTGCAGCACTTAGGCAAAATACATGGATTGATTACTGTGTGATGTCGACTGCTATGCTCGGCATTGTGATGCCATCCTTTGTGCTCGCGCCTGTTCTTATCTATATCTTTTCAATTAATCTCGGCTTTTTCCCGGCGGGCGGTTGGCTGGATGGCTCACTGCAATATATGGTCTTACCCGTCCTGGGCATGGCGATGATGTATGTGGCCACTTTTGCACGTATCACCCGCGGCAGTATGATTGAAACCCTTAATAGCCCGTTTATTCGTACCGCACGCGCGAAAGGATTAAGCTTTTCCTATATTGTCCTGAAACATGCTTTAAAGCCTGCAATGCTGCCCGTGGTATCTTATATGGGACCCGCTTTTGTAGGTATTATTACTGGTTCAGTGGTGATTGAAACCATCTTTGGTTTGCCTGGTATTGGTAAACTTTTTGTTAATGCCGCGTTTAATCGAGATTATTCCTTAGTGATGGGGATAACCATTCTTATCGGATTTCTATTTATTATATTTAACGCCATCGTTGATATTCTTCTCGCTTATGTCGATCCAAAAATTCGCTATTAAAGGACGGATATTATGTTAACAAAAAAACAAAATTTAGACGCGCTTGATACTTTCTCTGACAATTTAGAAATCGAAGGGCGCAGTCTGTGGAAGGACGCGCGGATCCGTTTTATGCGCAATAAAGCGGCGATGGTGAGCCTGGTGATATTATTGGCGATTATTGTCGCGGTCATTGTTGTGCCTATCTTTGCTGAATTCGCCTATGACGATACCGACTGGTATGCGCTGCATCAGGCGCCTTCCGCAGTACATCTTTTTGGTACCGACAGTCTCGGTCGTGATCTTTTCGTGCGCACCCTTATCGGCGGGCGTATTTCATTAATGGTCGGGGTATTAGGCGCGTTTGTTGCGGTTGTTATCGGTACTGTCTATGGTGCAACATCTGGTTTTATCGGTGGCAAAGTAGACAGGGCCATGATGCGACTTCTTGAGATACTCTACTCTATTCCCTTTATGTTTCTGGTGATTGTGCTGGTCACTTTCTTCGGCCGTAATATTGTGCTTATCTTTGTGGCCATCGGTGCTATCGCCTGGCTGGATATGGCGCGTATTGTACGCGGTCAAACCTTAAGCCTGCGGGGCAAAGAATTTATAGAAGCTGCCCATGTCTGCGGTGTTAGTAAATGGAATATCATCAGGCGTCATATTATTCCCAATGTATTAGGTATCGTTGCGGTTTATTCAACATTGCTGGTACCAAGTATGATTTTAACTGAATCTTTTCTTAGCTTTCTAGGGTTAGGGGTACAAGAGCCGATGACCAGTTGGGGTGCCTTATTGCAACAAGGTGCGCAGACCATGGAAATCGCCATCTGGCAGATAGCATTCCCGGCTGCATTTATGGTCGTCACCCTGTTCTGTTTTAACTATATCGGTGACGGTCTGCGCGATGCGCTTGATCCTAAAGACAGATAAAAGAATTGAAGGAAACACCATGAATTTATTAGATGTACAAGATCTGCGCGTCGAATTTACCACCCAGGACGGCAATCTTACCGCGGTTAATGATCTTAATTTCTCGCTACAGGCTGGTGAAACACTCGGTATTGTTGGCGAGTCAGGCTCGGGTAAGTCACAAACGGTATTTGCTTTAATGGGCTTACTGGCTAAAAACGGCATTATTTCCGGCAGCGCAAAATTTGAAGGTAATGAAATACTTAATTTATCTGAAAAAGCGTTAAATAAAGTACGTGCAGAGCAGATTGCCATGATCTTTCAAGATCCTATGACCTCACTTAATCCTTATATGAAAGTGAGTGCACAGATGATGGAAGTGCTTATTCTGCATAAAGGTATGAGTAAGAAAGAAGCCTTTGAAGAATCAGTAAAAATGCTCGAAGCGGTCAAAATTCCTGAAGCACGCAAACGCATCACTATGTATCCGCATGAGTTTTCTGGTGGCATGCGTCAACGGGTAATGATAGCCATGGCACTTTTATGTCGCCCTAAATTGCTTATCGCCGATGAACCGACCACCGCACTTGATGTCACTATTCAAGCGCAGATAATGGCGCTACTTAATGAATTAAAAGATCAGTTCAATACCGCCATTATTATGATCACCCATGATTTAGGCGTAGTGGCGGGAAGCTGCGATAAGGTACTGGTCATGTACGCGGGACGTACTATGGAATACGGCAGCGTTGATGAAATTTTTTATCAACCAAGCCACCCCTATACGGAAGGGTTGTTAAAATCAATTCCACGCTTAGACACAGAGGGTGATATTTTACCCACTATTCCGGGGAATCCGCCTAATCTTCTTAATCTGCCCACCGGCTGTCCTTATCAGGATCGCTGCCATCGTGTGATGGATAAATGTAGAAAAGAAGCACCGCTATTAACATCCTTTGCCGAGCAGCGCTCTCGTGCTTGTTTTTCTGAATGGGAGTCTTGGTAATGAACAGTGAAAAAAAATTAATGCTCGATATTAACGATCTTAAAGTGGAGTTTAGTATCCCCTCTAAGTCTATTTTTCCTTGGGCTAAGCCTGATAATCTGAAAGCGGTTGATGGTATCAGTATTAAATTATATGAAGGTGAAACGCTTGGTGTGGTTGGCGAATCGGGTTGTGGAAAATCAACCTTGGCGCGCGCTATTATTGGGCTGGTACCTGCGAGTGAAGGTAATGTGGTTTGGTTAGGGCAAGATCTTACCAAGCTCAAAGCTGAACCTTTACGACAAAAACGTAAAGAAATTCAAATGATTTTTCAGGATCCGTTGGCATCCTTGAATCCCCGTATGAATGTTGGCGATATTATTGCAGAGCCGCTGCGTACTTTTTATCCCAACTTAACCAAGGATGAAGTTAAACAGCAGGTCAAAGAAATGATGACCCGTGTCGGTTTATTACCGAACGTGATTAACCGTTATCCCCATGAATTTTCCGGTGGTCAATGCCAGCGTATCGGTATTGCCCGTGCATTGATTTTAAAGCCAAAAATGATTATTTGTGATGAGCCTGTTTCGGCTCTGGATGTGTCCATTCAAGCTCAAGTGGTGAATCTTTTACAGGAGCTAAAAAATGAGCTAGGCTTAAGTTTAGTCTTTATTGCCCATGATTTGTCCGTAGTAAAACATATTGCCGATCGTGTATTAGTGATGTATTTAGGTAAACCCGTTGAATTAGGCGAATGTTCGGCTCTTTTTTCCGATCCTAAACACCCCTATACGCAGGCGTTAATGTCTGCCGTGCCGCTTCCCGATCCTAAAAAAGAACGTGCTAAAAAAATACAGATGCTGGAAGGGGAGTTACCATCTCCTATCAATCCGCCTTCCGGATGTGTTTTTAGAACGCGCTGCCCAATTGCCATGGAGCAGTGCAGTCGTGAAATACCGAAATTAAAAGGAGGAGATGTTCACGCGCTATCCTGCTTACTACGCGCTTAATAGGTCAGCAGAAACAGACTTTTTGTGCGGGTATCTCAGCTCCTATAAAGAGCTAATTTAATATTAAGACAAGGCAAATCTTTGCAGGTTTGTCTTTTTTTTGCTTATTTCCCCGGCTGATAAATGACACTTTAAGGGTTATTTTTGAGCAACTGGAATTTATCAGATAAATTAAAAGATTACACAGGATTTGAAAATGTTAAGG